>NZ_JHZZ01000001.1:909642-1212857 GCF_000687935.1 Polaribacter sp. Hel_I_88
ATGTATTTCGTTATCATTCCCTAAATATTTAGCATTATATTCTACTCCTGTAGCTAAATCCGTAATTTTTGGAATTAACCCTATTTTTTTGCTGAGAACACCAGTTGTTCCAGAAGCATCTACAAATATTTTGGCAGTATATTCTTTTCCATTTTTATCTTTAACTGCAGTATAGTTATTTTCTGCATCAGCAATAATTTCTTTTATATGAACACCTAATTCGATGTCTATAAAATCGTCATCTAAAGAGTTTATAATCTCTTCGTGAAGTTTTACTTTATCCAACGTTAAACCTACTACTTTTACTTTTTCTTTTAAGGATTTAGAATGTACAACAGCAAAATCAATTTCTTGTGCAACTGAATAATTTGTCAATCCAAATTCTTCTAAATTGATAAAGCTTGCTAGCGTTTTAAATGAAAATTCTAAAAGACTTTTTTTTCTTTCTAAAACAAGAACTTTTTGCTTAAACTTGCCTAATTCTCTGGCTAACATTATTCCTGCTGTTCCTGCTCCAACAATAACAACATCATAAGTAGTTTTTTTCAAAATAGTTTTGTTTGCTAATTAATCATTCAATTTTAAAACAGCCATAAATGCTTCTTGAGGAATTTCTACATTCCCAACTTGACGCATTCTTTTCTTTCCTTTTTTCTGCTTTTCTAATAACTTACGTTTTCTAGAAATATCACCTCCATAACATTTTGCAGTAACATCTTTACGCAACGCTTTTGTAGTTTCACGTGCAATAATTTTTGCACCAATAGCAGCTTGAATAGGAATATCAAACTGTTGTCTTGGAATTAATTCTTTTAATTTTTCAACAATTTTTTTACCAATTGAATAAGCATTATCTGCATGTAATAAGGCAGAAAGTGCGTCTACAGGTTGTGCATTTAATAAGATATCTACTCTTACTAATTTCGATTCACGCATACCAATTGGATGGTAATCGAAAGAAGCATATCCTTTAGAAACCGTTTTTAAACGATCGTAAAAATCGAAAACAATTTCTGCCAAAGGCATTTCAAAAATCAACTCAACTCTCTGTGTTGTTAAATAGGTTTGGTTGATAATTTGACCACGTTTTTCGATACACAAACTCATTACTTGTCCAACAAAATCGGATTTCGTTATAATACTTGCTTTGATAAATGGCTCTTCTACTCTATCCAATCTAGATGGATCAGGTAAATCTGTTGGATTGTTTAATAAGATTAATTCCTCAGGATTTTTCTTTGTGTATGCATGATAAGAAACGTTGGGAACTGTTGTTATTACAGTCATATTAAACTCACGCTCTAAACGTTCTTGAATAATTTCCATGTGTAACATTCCTAAAAATCCACATCGAAATCCAAATCCTAAAGCAGCAGAACTTTCTGGTTGAAATACTAAAGAAGCATCATTTAATTGCAGTTTTTCCATAGAAGAACGCAATTCCTCATAATCTTCTGTATCTACAGGATAAATACCTGCAAAAACCATTGGTTTCACATCTTCAAAACCTCCAATAATTTCTTTTGTTGGGTTTGCAAAATCTGTAATCGTATCACCTACTTTTACTTCTTTTGCTGTTTTAATTCCAGTAATTAAATAGCCAACATCCCCAGTTTTTACAGATTTTTTTACAACCTGGGTTAGTTTTAACGTACCAACTTCATCTGCAAAATAATTTTTACCTGTTGCAACAAACTTTATTTCTTGTCCTTTTTTAATTTCGCCGTTAAAAACTCTAAAATACGTTTCAATTCCTCTGTAAGAATTATACACAGAATCAAAAATTAAGGCTTGTAATGGCGCATCTGGGTTTCCTTTAGGAGCAGGAATTCTATTGATAATTGCTTCCAAAATATTGTCAACTCCAAAACCAGTTTTTCCACTTGCATGAATAACCTCTTCAGGATCGCAACCTAATAAATCTACAATATCGTCAGTTACTTCTTCTGGATTTGCAGAAGGTAAATCTACTTTATTTAAAACAGGAATAATTTCTAAATCGTTCTCCAAAGCCAAGTATAGGTTAGAAATAGTTTGTGCTTGTATGCTTTGAGCAGCATCTACAATTAGCAAAGCGCCTTCACAAGCTGCTATAGATCTTGAAACTTCATAAGAGAAATCTACGTGACCTGGAGTATCAATTAAATTTAAAATATAGTGCTCTCCATTATGAACATAGTCCATTTGAATTGCGTGCGATTTTATGGTAATTCCACGTTCGCGCTCCAAATCCATACTATCTAACAATTGCTCTTTTTTTTCACGAGCAGTTACAGTTCCAGTAAAATCTAGCAATCTGTCTGCTAATGTACTTTTACCATGATCAATATGAGCAATAATGCAAAAATTTCTAATGTTCTTCATCCTTCTATACTTCGTTTACCACTAATGGTTTGCAAAGATAGTTAATAAAGTAATCGATTAAGAATGTATTAACTTGGTTTTTTAGTTAAAAAGTTTCAAAAATAGTATTATTAATAATTGAAGAGGACACGTTAAAATTTATGCACGTATTTTTTTGTAGAAAATATGATAAATTAAATAGATAAATAACAACCAAAAAAATAAAATTATACAATGGTTTTTTAGTGAAATATGCTGTTCAAGAATAAGTCTTGAATACATAAAAAATTGAATTACAGCAAACAAAAACCAATTCAAATATCGAAATGTGTACGTTCCTTTTTTGTTTTTTGAAATTCTTTTTAGATAAATCCAAATGCCACTGGCTGCTAAATAACAAATTAAGAGTCCAAAAATAAACCAAATAGCTTTTGTGAATAAACCTCCAAAATACCCAAAATGAATAGGATCTACCAAATTATTGATCGTCATTAAAGCATTTGTTTCTGTTGCTTTTTGCAGAAACACAACATCATTTGTTTGTGGATCAATAACAACTCTATTGGCTCTATATCTTGCTAATTTTGAATCAGAATTCCCTCTAACTTCTATTGTTTTTTCATCATCAGAAAT
Organism: Polaribacter sp. Hel_I_88; assembly: GCF_000687935.1. Lineage (NCBI taxonomy): Bacteria > Pseudomonadati > Bacteroidota > Flavobacteriia > Flavobacteriales > Flavobacteriaceae > Polaribacter > Polaribacter sp. Hel_I_88. The sequence continues at coordinate 912,619 of NZ_JHZZ01000001.1, forward strand.
AACAAAAGAACCAAACGTAAAATTCGGGATTTTACTTTTAGCACTTTTAATGGCAGCATCATAATCTAAACTATAAGAGAAATTTTCTGCTTCATTAAGATTGGTGGAAACATTCTCAATTTCCTGATCTTCAATATAATCTGCAATCGAAAATAAATTGGCTCTTTCTGTAAAATACCAAATTCCAGTTACAGAAAACAACATGATGAATGGAATTGACCATATTGCAAAAGTTTTGTGCAAATTTTTGGTGTAGGCTAAAGCATTATTTTTCTTACCAATATTTATAGAATGTTTTCTTTTATTGTTGATGAATTTTAAACCACTAATTAAAGAACCCAACAGTAAAAAACCAAAAAGCAACACAATGTAATTCCCAATATCTGTAGGAATAAACAAATTATAATGTAAATCTCTAAAAAAACGTTGGATGGTTCCAGTAGAACTGCCTTGTATTTTTCCTGTATAAGGATTTGCAAATACATACAAAATAGCGCCTTCATCATTTTCTAGATGAACAATATCAACTAAATACTCTTCTCTAGATTTTTCCCAGAAAGTTATATGTTGTTTTGGAAAATCTGTTTTTAATTGATTTAGAATTTTATTTTTTGAAGCCAACTCTTTTTGCGGACTTGCTCTCATTTCTGAATTAAATATCCAATCTAATTCGTGACTAAAAACAGCTAAAGTACCAGAAAAACAAACGATAAAAAAAATAATGCTTAGCTGAACTCCTATCCAACTATGTATTGCAAAATAATCTTTCTTTTGAAGTTTTTTCATTTGTCATAAAATCGAATATATTTCGATTTTGAACAAAGAAACATTTTAAAAATAAACTCGATAAATTTAAGATGTTAAAGTATTCTAAATTTTAAAAACTTGTTTTTTAACATCTATTTTTCTTTGTAAACCCTCCAATTACAAAGATTATTGAGAATACAATTAATGCTTTCGTTATCAGAATATAAGAATATATTAACATAGATAGCACTATAGATTCTTTAACTTAGTACAAATTTTTTAAACAAAAACGCTATGAAAATGAAAACTGTATTTATAATAATTGGAGTGATTGTAGTTTTATTTATAATATTTCAGCTTTATTTTGTGAACGCACAAAAAGATATTGAACAATACCCTTACAAAGTTGTTAAAAAGTACGATAATTTTGAAATAAGAAATTACGAAGATGCTCTTTTCACCTCTGTAAAACTCAACACAAATAATTATGACAAAACTTCTAGCAAAGGTTTTTCTATTTTAGCTGGTTATATTTTTGGTGGAAATGAAAAGGAAGAAAAAATAGCCATGACATCTCCTGTTGCTATGACTTTAGAAGAAAACTCAACTATGCTATTTTTGGTTCCAAAAGAATATTCAAAAGAAAGTTTACCAAAACCAAATGATGCATCCATCGAGTTTAAAGAAATGCCTGCAAAAAAAGTTGCTGCGATTACTTTTGGTGGTTGGGCAAATGATGAAAAGATTGCTTCTTATAAAATGAAACTCATAAAAGCTTTGGATAAAGAAGGCATAAAATACACAAATAATTACTTTTTTTTGGGCTACAATGCACCCATGGAAGTTATCAATAGAAAAAATGAAGTAATTGTTGAATTGGAGTAATTTAAGTTAAAACAACCTTATGTCTGTTCGAGCATAGTAGAGAATTTAATTGAGTTCTCGACTGCGATCGAACAGGCAAATTATAATTTATAAAATTTAATAATCTCTATTTAACTCTGCAATTGCGACTTTAAATTCTTCCTTGTTAATTTTTTCATCACCAGATTTATCATAGCCTTTTATCATTTCACCAGCTACCAAACCTCTTAAAAAGCTATTTACACCTGCTGCTTTTAGTAAATCCTTAATTTCATCTTTACTTAAAGAACCGTCTTTATCCTTATCAAATGCTACAAAAGCATCTTCTGGAGAGTTGTATTTTGTTGAAATTAATGTGTGAATATCTCTTAATATATTTTCTTTTGCGCCCATTTTATATTTCTTTAAATGTTGTTTTACTCTTTTATTCCTGATTCTTTGATTGCCTCTTGAAACTCGTCCCAACTTACCAAATTATCCTTATTTTGATCGAAACTTTGCATCATAAATTCGGCAACCAAACCTCTAATTAAAATACTTACGTCTGCTTCTTTTAAAAGAATTTTAAAGTCTGCTTTTGTTAAAAACCCATCTTTATTACTATCATAGTAATCAAATGCATCTTTAGGATGCGTAAATTTACTACGCATCAAACTTTCGATATTGATTAATATTTTTTCTTTTGTCCAAGCCATTTTATAATAATAATTACGTAATTTTTCACAAAGTTAAATTTAAGCAAAGTTAAAAGACTCTTTCAGAGTGACAAATTATATGAAAAAACGAATCTAAACTTTGAATTTAAAACCTTGAACTTTGAACAAATTTAGTCTTGCCATTCTGCAATAAACAAATTAGTATCTCTTCCACCTCCATTATTTCTGTTAGATGAAAAAGCTAACTTTTTACCATCGTTAGAAAATACTGGAAAGGCATCAAACGTTTCTCCATGCGTTACTCTTTCTAAATTTTTACCATCAATATCTATTAAATATAAATTGAAAGGAAAACCTCTTTCTGCTTCGAAATTAGAGGAGAATAAAATCTTTTTTCCTGAAGGATGAAAAAACGGACTCCAATTTGCATTCCCTAAATCTGTTAATTGACGTAATTCAGAACCATCAGCATTACAAATATAAAGCTCCATTTCTGTAGGTTCTACCAAACCTTCTGCTAACAAATCTTTGTACGCTTTAATTTCCTCATCTGTTTTTGGTCTAGAAGATCTAAAGATAATTTTTGTTCCATCAGGAGAGAAAAATGCGCCTCCATCATAACCCAATTCGTCAGTAATTTGTTTCACGTCAGAACCGTCAATATTCATCGTATACAATTCCAAATCTCCACTTCTGGTAGATGTAAATACAATTTTATCGCCTTTTGGAGACACTGTTGGTTCTGCATCATAACCCACTTCATTCGTTAATTGTTTTACGATATTCCCTTCTAAATCTGCTACAAAAATGTCGAAACTATCATACACTGGCCAAATGTATTTTCCGTTTTTACGCAAAGGAACTTCAGGACAATTATCATCTACCAAATGTGTAGAAGCGTAAATAATATGTTTATTATCTGGTAAAAAATACGCACATGTTGTTCTTCCTTTTCCTGTAGAAATCATGGGTGGCATGTTGTCTTTAAAATTTTCATCAGCATTCATTAAAAACATTTGGTCGCAACTTACATTCCAATTTTTATAGTTCGATTGAAAAACTAATTGTTTATCATCAAAACTCCAATATGCTTCTGCATTATCGCCACCAAAAGTTACTTGACGTAAACTTTTAAAATGCACTTCTTCAGGGTAAATTAAAGAATCTTTTACAATTATTTTTTCTTCTGAATTATCTTTAGATTGTTTTTTATCATTTTTACAGGAAAGCATTAATAATGCCAACACAAGTACAGAAAGTAATCTCATTTTGCTTTATATTTTTTAACTTTACAAAAATAATATTATCATCATGAAAAACGTCCTATTTTTTATCTTTTTGAGTATTTTAATTTCTTGTAAGCCAGAAATAAACCAAGAAAACCGAATTAAAGAAGATGTTACTTTTTTAGCTTCGGATGAATTAGAAGGGAGACAAACAGGTACTGAAGGCGAAAAGAAAGCAGCTACATATGTTTCAAAACGATTTAAAGAATTAGGATTACAACCTAAAGGCACTCAAAATTATTTACAACCTTTTTCGTTTAGACCAAAAACAAATCCTCATGATGAGGTAAAATTTGATGTAAATGGAGATGGTACCATTACAGGAAATAATGTGATTGGTTTTTTAAATAACAAAGCAGAAAATACGATTATAATTGGAGCACACTATGATCATTTAGGTTTTGGTGGTGAAGGTTCTTTGTACAGAGATTCTATAAAAGCTATCCATAATGGTGCAGATGATAATGCTTCTGGAGTTGCAGTTTTGCTAAATTTGACAGCAAAATTAAAAACAAAAAACACGAATAACAACTATCTTTTTATGGCATTTTCTGGAGAAGAAATGGGACTTTTAGGTTCTAATTATTTTGTGAAAAATCCCACAATCGACCTAAATAAAGTATCTTATATGATTAATATGGATATGGTTGGTAGAATGAAAAAAGACTCTTCTTTAGCAGTTTACGGCACAGGAACTTCACCAATTTTTAAACAAGTTTTAAAATCGCATAATGACAATTTTAGATTGGTACAGCAAGAATCTGGAGTTGGCCCAAGTGATCATACTAGTTTTTATTTGGCTGATATTCCTGTATTGCACTTTTTTACTGGACAACATGAAGATTATCATAAACCTGGTGATGATTCAGAAAAACTGAATTATGAAGGAATGGATTTAATTGCTGATTACATTTTTAATATTATTTCTGATTTAGATGATAATGGAAAACTTTCTTTTAGAAAAACAAAGAACGAAAGTGAAGATGCACCACGTTTTAAAGTTGGTTTGGGTGTAATTCCAGATTATTTATTTGATGGAAAAGGTATGCGAATTGATGGAATTTCCGAAGATAAACCTGCTCAAAAAGCAGGATTACAAAAAGGGGATATCGTAATTCAATTAGGTGATAGCTTAGTTACAAATATGATGAGTTACATGCGTGCTTTATCAGTTTTCGAAGAAGGAAATTCCACAAAAGTTATTGTAAAAAGAGGAAGTGAAGAAGTTGAGAAGGAAATTAACTTCTAAATAAGCCCATCCTAAATCCTTCCCAAAAGGAAGGGACTTCAAAAAAAGACAATGTTCAAAACCAAACAAGATTTTATTACCAAAATACATTTAATAATTTCGGTTTTAATTGTGGTGCCTGTTTCTTTTGTTTATGGATTCAATCCTTCATCAGAATTTGATATACAGTTACAAACCATAGACGAACATAATTTCTTTAAAGCAATTATGGGTTTGTATTTGGGGTTTTCTACTCTTTGGATTTTAGGCATTTTCAAACATCAATATTTAAAAATAGCGTTAATAACCAACATGATTTTTATGTTAGGGTTAGGTTTTGGTAGAGTTCTAAGCTTTTTTATGGATGGCAACCCAACTTTCGGATATCAATTTGGTACAATTGCAGAATTGTTTCTAGGATTTTATGGAGTTTGGGTTTTGAAAAGATTTAAAATCCGATAATTGCAATTCACACTAAAAATTTGCAGTTTACAAGAAAAGCATTTCAGAAACTTTTAAATGATTGTTTTTTTGTGATATAAATATCTAAATTTATCACTTATGAAAAGAAGAATCCTATTAGTTCTTATTTTAATAATTCCTGCAATTATTTATATTATAGAGAATGAGCCTTATTCCTTAAGAAATTTAGCAGACGCTAGTCACACAGATTTAACGAAACCATATCCCTATTCACCTTTTTATTACATTAAAAAAGATAGTGTAAATGTTTATCAAAAATTAAAAAACGTAGACCCAAATTGGGAATATATAAAAAACACCTTATTTAATACTGATTTAGAAAATAGAGAAACTTACTCACCAATTAAATTAGAAGATGATTTAGTATTGGTTCTTAAAAATGCGACACAACAAGATAGTCTTGCTTTTAAAAGTGTGATAAAAGAATTAAATACACTTGTTCCCTCTTTAAAAATTGTTTTCTTTAAAGATTATAAAGGAATGTCTTATAATGAATTTCTTAAAAAAAATGATTTAAACTATTCCAATATAAATTTAATTTCTGATAAGAATATTGTTTTTCCTGTTTTAAAGATTAGAATCGCTGATTTTGAAAAAGAGAAATACATAAAAGAAACTACACAAATAACATCAGATAATTTAACGTATACCTTCAATAATCATAGAGATTATATGTGGTTTAATACAAATTATTTCAACATTTATTCAAATTTTAATCTTGCTGATAAGATTCCTTTTGAAGAAAAAAAGCAGTATATAAAGTTTAAATTATTAAGGTTACTTTGCTTAACCTACCCCTTAAAAAGTGAAAATGGAGCTGTAAAAGAATATCCCAAAGAAAATATTTTTAATGCCAATAATAAAAATCCTTGGAACAGAAAAGTAACTGAAATGGATAAATTTTTATTACAAAAATTATATGCTCCTGATTTTGATAAGCAGTTTAGTGATTATATGTATAAAGCATATCCTAATCGTTATGCAACCTTTTTTCTAAATCCGGGTTTGGCAAAACTAAAAGCATTAATCATCGTTTTTTTAATTGGAATTTTAGCTTTTGTTTTATCGTTTAATTATTTTCAAAATAAAAAATTCAAACAAAGTTATTTAAATTATTTAATGCCTTCATTAGCAATAAGTGTTCATATTGCAAATTTATTAATCATTTATATGTACTTAACAGTCATTTATATTACAAAATATTTTGAACAATGGTGTGCTGGTATTTTGACAGCAATAATATTAGCAATATGTTGTTCATTTTTACTGTGGATAATTGAAAAGCTCGTAATTAAAAAGCATTTTAATTTTTCTACAAAATTGATTTTAAAAGTTGTAATCACTTATTTCGTTTTAAATTTGCCGTTAATTTTTGCTTATTTGGTAAGTTCCATCCAAAGAAATAGAGGTGCAGAATTTTTACAAGAAGAACCAACTTTACCTCTTTTTATTGGTTTTTTTGGATTAGCTTTAGCTAGAGGATTACTTATTTACTTAAATCAAGTTTCTTTATCTTTAGTAAACGAAAAAGAAGTAGAATTGAGCAAACTAAAAGAACTACATTCTCAAGCAGAAATGAAATTATTACAATCTCAAATAAACCCACATTTTTTATATAATTCTTTAAATTCTATTGCGAGTTTGGCAAAAATAGATGCTGATAAAACGCAACAAATGGCACATTCGTTGTCAGATTTGTTTAAATATTCCATTAACAGAAAAGGAAAAGAAAATAGTACTATTAAAGATGAAATTGACATGGTAAAAACGTATTTAGAAATAGAAAAAATTCGTTTTGGAGAGCATTTACAATTTACCATTGATGTTGATAAAACTTTAGAAAATAAGGAAATTCCGTTATTTTTAATTCAGCCTTTAGTAGAAAACGCCATAAAACATGGTGTTTCTAAAAATGTTAATAATGGAAAAATCAATATAAAAGTGGAAAAACAACATGAAGAAATAACAATTTCTGTTGCTGATAATGGCCCAAATTTCCCTGAAGGATTATTAAGTGGTCATGGTTTGCAAACTGTGCACGATTTATTGCGTTTAAATTATAAAGACAAGGCTTCTTTAAATTGGACGAATCATCCAAAGAAAAAAATTACAATTACAATTCTTGATAAAAAATAAAATGAACAAACTGTATACTGCTCTTATTATTGATGATGAAGCTCCTGCAAGAGAAGGTTTGCAAAATTTATTAAAAGAATTTTCTGATGCAATTCAAATTTTAGGCACTGCAAAAAACGGAATTGAAGCCCAAGAAAAAATCATAAACCTACAACCAGATATTATTTTTTTAGATATAGAAATGCCAGGTTGCACAGGTTTTGAATTATTAGCAAAATTAAAAGTGATACCAATTGTTGTTTTTTGCACAGCTTATGATGAATATGCATTAGAGGCGTTTGAAACCAATAGCATCGATTATTTGGTAAAACCTATAAGATTAGAAAGAATCGAAAAAACAATTCAAAAATTAAAATCTTTTGAAAATAATAATTATTCGGATGAAATTTTGAAGGTTTTAAAAAAAATTGCGAGTAAAAAAGAAGCTCCAAAAATGACTTCTATCACTGTAAAAAAAGATAGTAAATTATTTTTTATAAAGCTAGATGATGTTACGTTTTTTGAAAGTGATAGCAATTATGTAAGAATCAATTCAAATTTAGAAAGCTATTTAAGTGATGAAACTATAAGCAATTTAACAGAAAAACTACCTGACAATTTTCTGAGAATTCACAGGGGAATCATCATTAATAAAAATTATGTAAATGATATTCAAAAATATTTTAACAGTAGGTTTATCATCACTTTAAATGATAAAATGAAAACAAACCTAACTTCTGGCAGGAGTTATAATGATGTGATTAAAAATTGGATTTCATAGTATAAATCTTTCGTAAAAGATCCTGGTAAAAATGGGATTAGTTCAACTAATAATTTTCAATTTATAACTTCGTTGTTTTTCAAAATTAAGTTTCACTAAAAATCACTAATTTTGCAAAAAAATAACTCAGTTTTGGTAAAAATAGGCAACATAGAATTACCCGATTTTCCACTTTTATTAGCACCTATGGAAGATGTTTCAGACCCTCCATTTAGAGCTTTGTGCAAAGAAAATGGTGCAGATGTTGTATATACAGAATTTATTTCTTCTGAAGGATTGATTAGAGATGCTGCAAAAAGCGTCATGAAACTAGATATTTACGAAAAAGAAAGACCTGTTGGCATTCAGATTTTTGGTGCAAATTTAGAATCGATGTTGCAAACCATCGAAATTGTAGAAAAATCGAATCCAGATATTATTGACATTAATTTTGGTTGTCCTGTTAAAAAAGTAGTTTCAAAAGGTGCTGGAGCAGGAATTTTAAAAGATATCGATTTAATGGTTTCGCTTACAGAAGCTATGGTGAAACACACCAATTTACCTGTTACTGTAAAAACACGTTTGGGTTGGGATCATGATTCTATAAAAATTGTAGAAGTTGCAGAACGTTTGCAAGATGTTGGCTGCAAAGCAATCTCAATTCATGGCAGAACAAGAGCACAAATGTATAAAGGAAATGCAGATTGGAAACCTATAGCACAAGTAAAAAACAACCCTAGAATGCACATTCCTGTTTTTGGAAATGGTGATGTTACCACTCCTGAACTTGCCATGAAAATGCGTGATGAATATGGTTTAGATGGTGCTATGATTGGTAGAGCATCTATTGGATATCCTTGGTTTTTTAATGAAGTAAAACACTTTTTTAAAACGGGAGAACATTTACCAAAACCAACCATTGCAGAAAGAACCCAAGTTGCAAGAAGACATTTACAAATGGCTATTGATTGGAAAGGAGAACGTTTAGGCGTTGTTGAAACTAGAAGACATTATACGAATTACTTTAAAGGAATTCCACATTTTAAAGAATTTAGAACAAAAATGGTAACTTCTGATGATCCAAGAGATGTTTTTAATGCCTTTAATGAAGTTGAGGAAAAATTTGGGAATGTTATTATTTCTGAACTTTAAATTTGTTATTTAAGTACAAAAGTTTTAAAAAATAATTTTTTGTAAGCCTCGAACATTTCAAAATTTTCCTCTTTTGAACCAAAATTTAAAACTGAAATGGAATTATCTCTTTTGTAGTATCTTGAAATTGCTCTAAAAGATTCATCATTTTGCATATACCTATAGTTCAGCTCAACAAAATCTGAAGTTTTTTTTACATCTAAAATTGTAGCATTTTTCAACCGATAATTTTTCTGAATAAGATTATCTAAAACTTCCATTAATTCGTTTTCTGTGCTTTCAATATCCAATAGCAAAGTGCACCATGCTTTTTGACTTGGTTCTTCTTTAAAACCAAAAATGGCAACAGAATTATCTTTTCTATAACCATGCACTTGAGAGATTTCCCAGTTTTTAGGATATTTAAAAGAGTATCTACTTGTATTTAAAGAAGCAATTGATGAATTAGTATCCGAAGTGTTAGACGAAGTTTTGCAGCCAATACATAAAAAAATGAATATTATTTGTAAAATTCTCTTCATCTAAATTATCTCTCTATAAACTGTTTATTAATTCTACTACTTGCAATTTTAGCAGCTATAAAACCTAAAACTGTGATTGTTAAAATTACAATAAAGAGATTTAAAAATCTAAATTCTACTGGATAAGGTAAACTTTCTGTAATCATAAAAAAACCGTATTTACTTTGCAGAAAAACAGCAATTATACCAATTAGTAAACCTATAATCATTCCAAAAAAAGTAAGTAGAAAGCCTTGTAAAACAAATATTTTTTTAATTTCTTTTACAGTTGTACCTAAATTATACAATGTTTTTAAATTCGCTTTTTTATCAATAATCATCATAATTATAGTGCCAATTACGTTGAATAAAGCAATGATTACAATCAATGTAAAAATTAAATAAGAAACGAAATTCTCGGTATTAATTACTTTATAAAAAACCTCGTTTAATTGCTCTTTGGTTTGCACTCTAAAAGTTGTTCCTAATTCATTTTGAAGTTCTTCTGCAACAGCATCCGCATTTAAGGAATCTACTAATTTTAATTCTAAACCTGTAATTTGGTTTTCAGTAAACTTTAATAAATCTTTTGCTTGCTCTAAATTTACAAATACATATTTGCTTTCAAAATCTTCTGTACCAACATATAAGCCAATAATTTGAACATCTGTTTTGTAAAATGCGTTGTTAGGGTTGATAAAACCTGTGCCTGGCTTTGGCACTAAAATGGATAAGGGCTCTCCAAAACTTCTAATTCCTAAAGATAATTTTGCTGCAATAGTTCTGCCAATTACTGCTGTATTTGTGAACTCATTATCGAGCCAATTACCAATTTCTAAAGCTGAATCTATATTCGTTATTTCAGCATAATTATCTTCAACTCCTTTAATGTAAGCTATTTCATTCTTATCATTATGTTCTAAAAAAACACGTTCTTCAATAATTTTAGAACTTGCTTTTACCTCCTGATTTTTTGTTATAATTTGATAAACATCATCAGTAAGTATAAAAGATTTTCCTCTTACAGATGTAATTTTGATATCAGGATCTGAAGCATCTAATAAACTATAACTAAAGGTTCTTAAACCAGAAAAGCCAGATAAGATTATAAATAAGGCTAAAGAGCCTACAATAACTCCAAAAGAAGCAATAATGGTAATAATGTTGATAGCATTATTGCTTGTTTTAGTAAATAAATATCTTTTGGCTATGTAGAGTGAGAAATTCAATAAAGTAAATTGAATTTATATTTTTTTACGTTTTGGTAACACATCAGGATTTTTGATTGGGTTTTCATCCTGTCCGTTTAAAGATTTGTCAATTTCTTCTAAATAATCTAAGGTATCATCACCAAAAAACAATAATTCTGGCATTCTACGCAATTGATTTTTAGTTCTTCTTGCCATTTCATAACGAATTGTAGCTGTGTTAGATTGCACACCTTTTACAATTTCGGCTCTTTTATCTGAAGGAAAAATGCTTAAATATACTTTTGCAACTCCCAAATCTGAAGTAACATGTACTTTAGAAACAGAAATTAAAACTCCCTTCATACCATCTTGTGCCGCTTTTTGCAACACATCTACCAAGTCTTTTTGCAGAACTCCTGCAATTTTTCTTTGTCTGTTTGTTTCTTCCATGCCGCAAATTTACGATAATTTTAGAGAGTGTAAATTTTATTTTTTATGGCATACATCACCAAACCTACTCTATTTTTTACATTTAATTTTGTAAATAAAGTATCTCTGTAGCCATCTATAGTTTTTGGACTCAAATTCATTTCATTTGCAATTTCTTTGTATGTATACTCAGTGCAAGCAAGTTTCATAAACTGAATTTCTTTATCTCTAAAAATTATTTCTTCTTCAATATCACCTGTTACCGATTTTACAAGTAAGTTTGTAACATTTTTAGTATGATAAAAACCATTTTCTACAATTTCTATCAATGCTTTTTCTAAGATAGCTTTCTCTGTATCTTTTAACAAGTAGCCAATTGCGCCAGCTTTTAACATTTTTAGCACTGTTTTGTCATCATCTTCTACAGAAAGCGCCATAACGTTTACTGTTGGGTGTTTTTTTTGAATCCAAGCTGTGGTTTCGATGCCATTCATAATTGGCATATTAATATCCATTAAAACAACCTCTGGAATATTTGTTGAACTGGTAAATTTTTCAACCAATTCTTGACCATTTTTGCAAGTATATAACACCTCAAATTTATCAAAAATATTCACCATTGTTTGTATTGCTTGAGATAGCAATGTGTGATCATCAACAATAACTACTGAATGTTTTATCATAATTTATAATTAATTTCTAGTGTTGTTCCGTTATTTTTTGCTGATGTAAATAAAGCATCAGCACCAATTAATTTAGCTCTATGTTTAATATTTATCAACCCAATACCTTCTTTTTTATCATCGCATAAAAAACCGACACCATTGTCTTTGACTACAATTTTTAAGTGTGTTTCTGAATACTCTAAAACAACATTAAGCTCTGATGCCTTTGAGTGTTTAATTGTATTAGAGAAAAACTCTTGTAAAATTCGAAAAATAATAATGGTTGCTTTTTTGTCAATTTCTACTTCACTGCCTGTAATCGTTAAATTTGATTTTATAAATTCTAAACGATTAAAACGATCTACTTCTAGTTGTACAGCCTCTTTTAAATTGATGTTATTGATAGCTTCAGGATTAATTAATTTTGATAAAGCACGTACTTCATTTAATCCTTTTGAGATGGTTTCAGAAACTTCTTTAATATTTTCTTGGGTAGTATTTTGTAACTGGATTTTTGCTAAAGTTAAAAGTTGTCCAATATTATCATGCAATTCCCAACTTATGTTTCTAAGCGTTTCTTCTCTTATTTCAATTTGAGTTTCTGCGATTTCTTTCTCAAATTCTTCTTTAGCTAATTTTTGTTGTTTAAGTAATTCGTTTTTTCTTTTCTGGAAAATGGTAAATAATAATACAATTCCTATAGTTACAAATAATATTATTATTGTAAATATGATGATGATGATTTCTGTATTGGTTTTATCCATATTAAACTAATTATAAATATAAGGTGCATTATGATAACTACCGAAGCTAAAAGCGTAAAAAGTAACCTATCATATAAACCAAATAAATATTGTAATGAGAAAAAAGGAACACTGGCAAGATAATAAATTAAAAAACCAACTGTTAACCAAAAAGGTAACACCTTTTTATAATTCATTATTTTACTAGAATTTAATAATTTTTGTAAATATAAAAACATGAAAGGTACTACAAAAAAAGGTAAAATTATTACTGTATATTTTTGAAGTACAACATATTTAAAACTTATAAAGTAAATTATGTAATAAATTATAGAAAGAGCTATTATAATTTTTTTCGATTTTACATTAGTATTTAAAAAATAGTATATACCTATTAAAGATGAAAATTCAAAGAACGTATAAATGTTGTAAATCCAGTAATTATTACCACCACTTAAAAGCATTCCAAGTGCTTCAAATAAAACAGCAAATACTAAAAAAGCTATAAAAAAATAGTAATAAGTTTTTTTATATTTAGGTAAATATATAAGACTTAAAATAATGCTTAAAATTTCAACAACAAAAACGATATCTCCAAATTCTAAATCATTCATTTTTTTAATGGTATGGAGGTACTATTTGCATTCTATTCGCAGATGAGCTTTCTAAATCTTGCACAGTTGTTGAAAATGATAAGAAACCACTTTTTTGTACATTCTTTTCTCTAACTTGTTCTAAAAATTGAGCTATTTCTACAGGTTTTCCTTTTTCTGAATACAAAGGCTCAAATGCAACATCTACTTTACCATTAATATTAGTAGTGGGTGTAAATATTAATGTATTTTTATTTTGGTATTTTTCTATTTTATAATTTTTTGGATATTGTGTTGGGTATATTCTAAAACCTGTTACAGGAATATCCTTTTCTTTAGAGATTTTTTCTATGTAGGCTATATATTGTTTTAAATCATCAATATGATACCAATTATATTCTGTAGATATAGAATCCTTTCCACCAGATTCTTTGTTTATATATTTATTCAACTCTTTTCTTGAACCTTGGTCATAAGCATCCATCATATCAGCCATTTCTTTATAAGTAATTATTTGAGATGGTTTATCATTATTTGGATAACAAGATTCACCATTATCCTCTGTATGATTACATTTAGTAGTACAAGAATAAGATATTAAAAATAATGCTGATAAAAAGGATAGTTTGGTTAATCGTAGTTTCATTTTAAAAACTTTTAATTTTGTAAAGACTAAAGTACAATATAATTACCTAACCTATAAAACAACATAAAGAAAAGGGTGTTTTTCCCCTTTAATTTTAGGGTTTTATACTTGTAATTAATTAAACAAACAATTGCATCTTTGGGGTAAGAAAAAAGGAAAAATCTCGAAAGGGGAAATTGCTAAAAAACATCTTTATAAGTAAAGGTGTTTTTTTATTTTACATAAATAGTTAACGAACCACCAGTTAAAAAAAAATCTCAAAACAAATAATTGTTTTGAGATTTTTAAATTTTATAAGAATATTCAGATAATTTAATCCGCTAAAATAATCGCTTTGTTATCTTTTAATTCTAAAGTTCCTGAATTTATTGCTAATGTTAAAACGTTATTATCATCACTATGAGGTATAAATTTACCTTTCAACTTATCCAACTCTAAGTGTTGTTGAGAATGCACATGAACTTTAACAACGCCTTCTCTTAAAATAGAAACAATTGGTGCGTGATTATTTAACATCTGAAAATCCCCATCAATTCCTGGAACTGTAATAGAATCTACTTCAGATGAAAACAAAATAGCCTCTGGCGATACAATTTCTAAAAACATATTTTTTTAGTTTTTAGTTGTTAGTTATGAGTTGTTAGTAAAAACTACCAACTTTCTAACTGTCAACTTATATTAAGCTTCTGCTAACATTTTTTCTCCTGCATCAATTGCATCTTGAATTGATCCTCTCAAGTTAAATGCAGCTTCAGGATATTTATCTAACTCACCATCCATAATCATATTAAAGCCTTTAATTGTATCTTTAATATCTACTAAAACACCAGGTATACCCGTAAATTGCTCAGCAACATGGAAAGGTTGAGATAAGAAACGTTGTACACGTCTTGCTCTATGAACTACTAGTTTATCTTCTTCAGATAATTCTTCCATACCTAAAATTGCAATAATATCTTGTAATTCTTTATAACGTTGTAAAATTTCTTTTACAGCTGTTGCAGTATTATAATGCTCTGCTCCTAATATTTCAGCAGATAAAATTCTTGAAGTAGAATCTAAAGGATCTACTGCAGGATAAATACCTAACTCAGCAATTTTACGAGACAATACTGTTGTTGCATCTAAGTGCGCAAACGTAGTTGCTGGTGCTGGATCCGTTAAATCATCTGCAGGTACATAAACTGCTTGTACAGATGTAATAGAACCTTTTTTAGTAGATGTAATACGTTCTTGCATTGCACCCATTTCTGTTGCTAATGTTGGTTGATAACCTACTGCAGAAGGCATACGTCCTAAAAGTGCAGAAACTTCTGAACCTGCTTGTGTAAATCTAAAGATATTATCAACGAAGAAAAGTACATCTTTTCCTTGTGCTTCTCCTGCTCCATCCCTAAAATATTCAGCAATTGTTAAACCTGATAAGGCAACTCTTGCTCTTGCTCCAGGTGGCTCATTCATTTGTCCAAAAACAAATGTTGCTTTAGAAGCTCTCATTCCAGGTTTATCAACTTTAGATAAATCCCATCCTCCTTCTTCCATAGAATGCATAAAATCATCACCATATTTGATAATTCCAGATTCTAACATTTCACGAAGTAAATCATTTCCTTCACGAGTTCTTTCTCCAACACCTGCAAAAACAGATAATCCACCATGTCCTTTTGCGATGTTGTTAATCAACTCTTGAATAAGAACTGTTTTTCCAACTCCTGCTCCACCAAATAAACCAATTTTACCTCCTTTTGCATAAGGCTCAATTAAATCGATTACTTTAATTCCTGTAAATAATACTTCAGTAGATACTGATAAATCTTCAAACTTTGGTGCTAATCTATGAATTGGCAAACCATCTTTACCTTCTTTACTTAAATTTCCAAGACCATCAATGGCATCTCCAGTAACATTAAATAGACGCCCATAAATATCGTTTCCTATTGGCATTTGAATTGGACTTCCAGTAGCGTAAACTTTTGTTCCTCTACTCAATCCATCAGTTGCATCCATAGAAATAGTTCTAACAGTATCTTCACCAATGTGTTGTTGTACTTCTAAAACTAAGATTGAACCATCTGCTTTTTTTATCTCTAAAGAATCATAAATTTTAGGAAGTTCATTATTTTCAGTATTGAATTCAACATCAATAACTGGCCCAATTATTTGAGAAACTTTACCTGTGGTTGTAGACATTTTGTATCTAATTAAATTATTGTTAATAATAGGAAATAACACTCTTATTTTGAAGGTGCAAAGTTACTTTTTTAGATTGGATTTAAAAAACATTCTTTACAAAAAAAACTCTGCTCAAATTGAGCAGAGTTTTCTATAATTTAAGTGTTGTAAAACTATTCGTTTAATTTTATAACAACTCTTCTATTTTCAGCTCTTCCTTCAGCAGTAGCGTTTGTTGATGCAGGGTTACTTTCTCCATAACCAACTGCTTCTAATTTGCTAGCATCCATACCTTTGTTAACTAAATAAGTTTTTACAGATTCTGCTCTTCTTTCAGATAAATACTTGTTATATCCAGCATCACCAATACTATCTGTATATCCTTCGATTACATATATTATGTTTTCTGTAGAGTTAATTAACTCATAAACCTTATCTAACTTTTCAGCAGCAGCTTTTTTAACAACAGCTTTATCAAAATCAAATAAAACACCTTTTGTATATGCAGCTAACATTGCTAATTTATCAGCCATTGTGTCTTCAGGACATCCTGAATTAGATGCTGGACCAGCTTCGTTGATACATTTATCATCTTTATCTAATACTCCATCACCATCTGTATCTGGCCAAGGACATCCATTATTTGCAGCTGGACCTGAAGTAGAAGGACATTTATCGTCTTTATCTACAACTCCATCTCCATCTGTATCTGGACAACCTTTATTTGCTTTTGTTCCTTTTTCATTAGGACACATATCATCTTTATCAGCAATTCCATCTCCATCTGAGTCTGGACAACCATTCATAGCAGCTAAACCTGCAGTGTAAGGACAAGCATCGTCAGAATCTTTAATTCCATCATTATCTGCATCTGGACATCCATTAAACTCAACTAAACCAGCTTCGTTTGGACACTCATCATTTTTATCATAAACACCATCACCATCTGTATCTTTTCCTCCAAACTGTACAACTAAACCTAAAGAAGTTTGATAATGTGCTCTAACTTTGTCAGAAAAACCCTTTAAGGTACCCGTTTGAAAAGTTAAACCCAAATTATCATTAAACCAAGCGTTAAAACCTAAACCTCCGTTAATCATTCCTTCTCCACTAGAATCCATAGATGCATAAGCACCACCTAAATAAACAAAAGGATCAAACCAACCTGTTTCACCAACTAGTCTATTTACATCATACTTCACATTAGCTCCTACATTGTAATATAAAAAATCTGAATCACCATCAGTCACAACATGATCAATCTTACTAAAAGACCCTGCTAATTGCAAAGTGAACCCTTTATCTAAATATTTTTCTGCTGATATTCTAGATATCGTGGGTACAAAATTCCAATCACTATTCCCTAGTAAATCTTTAACCTGATCGCTAAAATCATTACCATTGTAGAAATCTATAATATTTACTCCAAAACTAGCAGCCCAAGGGTTGTTTTCATCCTGTGCGTTCACGCTGTTAACCGCTACAAACGCAAATAAAGCTATCACAGCTATTTTTAATCGTTTCATTATCAAATTTTTAAATTAAAAGTTCGTTATTGTAATACGCAAAAGTAAAGTCTTCTTTTGTATTAACAAAGACAAATCTACGAAATATTCACATAATAACAAGTTTTTATCAATTCTAAATTACTTTTAACTCCTTTCCTACTTCAATAAATGCAGAAATTGCCTTATCTAAATGCTCTTTTGTATGTGCTGCAGACAATTGTACTCTAATCCTTGCTTTTCCTTTTGGCACTACAGGAAAAAAGAAACCAATGACATAAATTCCTTTTTCTAATAATTTATTTGCCATTGTTTGCGATAATTTTGCATCATATAACATCACAGGAACTATAGCTGCATCTGCTCCAACCAAATCGAAACCTGCTTTTTCCATCTCTGCTCTAAAATAATTGGTATTCCATTCTAGCTGATCTCTTAAAGTGGTGTCATCAGCAATTAAATCAAAAACTTTTAAAGAAGCACCTACAATTGTTGGCGCTAATGAATTTGAAAACAAATAAGGTCTAGAACGTTGGCGTAAAATTTCAATAATTTCTTTTTTACCAGTTGTATATCCACCCATTGCTCCACCAAGAGCTTTCCCTAAAGTTCCTGTAACAATATCAACTCTATCCATTACATTCTTTAGCTCTACAGTTCCTCTTCCTGTTTTACCAATAAAACCTGTAGCATGGCATTCATCAACCATTACTAAAGCATCATATTTATCTGCTAAATCACAAATCTCATCTAATTTAGCGACAATTCCATCCATAGAAAAAACACCATCAGTAACAATTAATTTAAAACGATGGTTATTTTTATTAGCTTCAATTAATTGTTCTTCAAGAGAGGCCATATCATTATTATTATATCTGTAACGTCCTGCTTTGCACAAACGAACTCCATCAATAATAGAAGCATGATTTAGACTATCAGAAATTATAGCATCATCTTTTGTTAATAAAGGCTCAAAAATTCCTCCATTGGCATCAAAACAAGCAGCATATAAAATAGTATCGTCTGTTGTATAAAATTCTGCAATTTTTTGTTCTAATTGCTTATGAATATCTTGTGTTCCGCAAATAAAACGAACTGAAGACATTCCAAATCCATGAGAATCTAAGGTGTCTTTTGCAGCTTGAATTACTTCTGGATGATTAGACAATCCTAAATAATTATTGGCACAAAAGTTTATAACTTCTTCTCCTGTTGAGATTTTTATAACTGCATCTTGAGACGATGTTATAATTCTTTCAGATTTATATAAACCATCATCTTTAATTTCTTGAAGTTCTTTTGTTAAGGTATCTTTAATTTTTCCGTACATTTTTTATCGATTTAAGAAACACAAAGTTACAAAGTTTAATTTTTCTGATTATACTTCAACAACATCTATTTCTTGATTTATATAAATTAATATTTTTTTGATCACTTTAAAATCCATCGATTTTAAAACTTTTTCGTATCTTAAAAGTTGCTGATGATGCTCATTTGAAGGATTTCCTGTTTTGTAATCCATAATTACAACTTCATTATCATCATTAAAAACCAATCTATCAGGAATTAAAATCTGGTTATCTACATCTACAATTTCTCTTTCATTGTATATAATAACCTTTTCAGAGAAATACGTTTTTAATTTTTGATGATGTACAACTGCACCAATCTTGTCTTTTATTTCTTTAGATTGCTCTAAATTCATAAAACCTTGTTGATGAAATTGGTCAACAACTTTATTAATATTATTTTTTGTGATAATTTTTGATAAAATTTCATGAATTAAATTTCCGAAATTAATAGCTTCTCCTTGACTTGTATCCCATAATTTCGATGCACCAGCCAATAAAACCACATTGTGTTCTTGCCAAGGTGTAGATATAAATTTCTCATGAATTTCTGCGACTGATTTTAGTTCTTTTCTTTCACTTACTCTTTTATTATCGCCAAAAGAATATGCTAATTCATCATCATTCCAAAGATTTAATTGTTTTAAATAATTAATAAAAACACCCGAATAAAAATTGGTGTTTTCATCTCCTTTGGATGAGATTTTCTTTTCTGTAATAACATGTAACTGCTCTACAGCTCTTGTTAAGGAAACATATAATAAATTAAAATTATCTAATTCCATTTCTTCTCTTTGCTGATTATAAATCTGCAAACCCCTATTATTTATATGACTTAATTCCTTATTATAAGGCAACAAAAATTCTTTGAAATTATCATAATTTTCTGGCAATTCATTTACCCAAACTTTTGGATTTATTTGTCGATAAATATCAACATCACAAGGAAAAATTACCACAGGAAACTCTAAACCTTTCGATTTATGAATCGTCATAATTTGAACTGCATTTGCACTTTCTGGAGCAACAATACTTAAACTATTCTTTTTGAGTTCCCAAAAATCTAAAAAGTCGCTAACATCAATATTTTTTCTTTGTTTTTCTAAAACTACGTCTAAAAAAAACTGAACATAAGCGTCAGAAGAATTCACCAAATTGAAACCCCTCACAATTTCTTCAATTTTTTCATAAAAGGGAATTTGATGAAAAGTTTCAATCTCAAAAGAAATTCCGTAACTTTTTAAAGCTTCAAAAATTGATTTATTATCTGATTTGGCAAACTCATTCAAAAAAACATGTTTGGGTTTTTCAATTTGTAAATGTTGATGTAAAAAATATAACATTTCAAAACGAGTTTCCTCATCATTCGGATTTTGTAAAACTTTCAGAACATCAACAATAAAACAAACTTTTGGACTGTTTTGCAACAATAAAGTTTCTGATGAAATAATATCAATTCCGTTTTCTGATAGGTAATTGGCAATCGCAACTCCATCTGCTCTTTTTCTTGTTAAAATACATATTTCTCCTAAAGAAAATTCGTTTTTTAATTCGTGTATTTTCTCTAAAACTTTCATCGGATATTTTACTTTCTCATCTTCCTTTTCTTCTTCCTTATCTAAAAATGATAGCGAAACAAAGCCTCCTTTTTTAGCATTTTCTAATTGCGTATTTCCATCTAAAAATAAATTTTTATAAGACTCATTTTCAATGAAATTTGCAGTGTGTTTAAAAAACGAATTATTAAAGTTGATGACCTCAGAAAAACTCCTAAAGTTAGTTTCTAAATTTCTAATTTCTTTAGGAATTGCAAAAGGGTTTTCTTGGCTAGAACCTAACTCAATAAACTGTTCTGCTTTTCCTCCTCTCCATCTATAAATTGCCTGTTTTCCATCGCCAACCAACAACAAATTACTACTTTCTTGCGCTAAAGCATTATCAATTAAAGGAATTAAATTTTGCCATTGCAACATAGAAGTATCTTGCATTTCATCAATAAAATAATGCTGAAAACGTTGCCCAATTCTCTCGTAAATAAAAGGCGCTGGTTGCTCTTTGATGTTATCAGAAATAAGTTGATTAAACTCAGCATTTAATCTAATATTATTTTCTTCTTTTATGGTTTCTAATTCAATATTGATATTATTTAAAACCGCTAATGGAATAATGTTTTTCAAGGTTAATTTATTCATCAAAAACTGACTGTAAATCGTTTTAGATTTTTCAAATAAATTGATAATTTCTGGCACAATACTTTCGATACTTTGCGCAACTAAATCTGTCGTAGTTTTTGTGTAGTATTGATGATTATCAATCGCTTTTTGAATGGTTTCGCTTCTTGTTAAATACGAAAAATTGAATCCTTTTAAATGGACATCTGTAAAGAATTTAGGAATCGTTCCTCGCATAAAATCCTTATGCTCCAAATCGTGACTCGCAATTAAACCCAAACAATCTTCACCAACTTTTTTAAACTCGGTTTTTAGTTCCTTTTGATGTATAAAAAGTTTCGATTTTAAACTCGTAAAATCCTCTAAACTCTTTTTTGATAATTCTCTAAAATGCTTAATATCATCTTCATTTAAAAGAATTCTAGCAAAATCATTTAAATCTCTAGAAATATCCCAAGATTTGTCATCATCAGTTTTATCTAAGGAATAATCGATGAGTAATTTTGTTAGTTTTTTATCGGTTCCGATTTTAGATATTAAAACATCCACAGCTTCATTTAAAAGTGAAATTGCGTCCATTTCAACTTCAAAATTGAGTGACAATCCTAAATCGTGTGCAAAACTTTTAATGATTTTATGGGTAAAACTATCAATTGTAGTAATTGAAAAAGCTGAATAATTTTGTAAAATAGCATTTAAAATCTTCTTACTTCTTTGCTGAATTACCTCTTTATCAAGACCAGCTTCTTTAATAATTAAAGACAATAAATCATTTTCTTTTTCATCAGCAAAATCTTCTAAATTAGCAAGCACTCGCTCTTTCATTTCACCAGCAGCTTTGTTGGTAAACGTAATTGCTAAAACTTTCTGAAACGTAAAAACATCATTAGAACTTAGTAAAACTTTTAGGTATTCTTTTACTAATGTGAAGGTTTTTCCACTTCCTGCAGAAGCATTGTAAACTTGAAAAGTTGATTGTTGTTGCAAAGCGTTATTTTTAAGACACGAATTGCACGAATTTACACAAATAAAATAAAAGTTTTGACACAGATTTCACAGATTTTCACTGATAGAGATGAAAAAAATATTACGCAGAGTTGCACAGAGTTTTTTCGCAGAGATTCACAGAGAAAAAGAAAATCTACAGAATTTCTCTTGAATTTATACTGACAAGAATTTTATAGATTTTCACTGATAATAACCAAAAATTAAAATAACTGATAAGAAAAATAAACACAAACTAAGTAACACAAGAGTGTTTCTTCCCTTTGGGAAGATTAAGATGGGCCTTTACCCAAGTCCAACATCCAAAGACATCATTACAATAAAACCACCAATAAAACCAAGAGTGGCAATATCTGTATATTTATCTCTTTGTGTTTCTGGAATTACCTCCTCTACCACCACAAAAATCATTGCACCAGCAGCAAACGCCAAAGCATAAGGTAAAATTGGTGTAAAAAATGACACTGCAAGCGCTCCTAAAACTGCTGCAACCGGCTCTACAATAGCCGATAATTGTCCATACCAAAAACTTTTAAACCTGCTAATTCCTTGTCTTCTTAAAGGCATTGCAACAGCAAAACCTTCAGGAAAATTCTGAATTCCAATTCCAATTGCTAAAGAAATTGCAGCAATAATCATTTCTGTTTGCTCAACGCCCACCAATGTTGATGCTGCTCCAAAAAGCACACCAACTGCCAAACCTTCTGGAATGTTATGCAAAGTAATTGCCAAAACTAACAATGTAGATCTATGTAATTCTGTTTTTACACCTTCTGCTTCATTTTTTTCGAAATTGATGTGTAAATGAGGTAATATTTTATCCATTCCAAACAATGATAATGCTCCTAAAGCAAAACCAATTGCTGCAGGTATTACTTTTACAAAACCTTCTCCAGGACTGTTTTCAATTGCTGGCGATAACAAACTCCAAAAACTTGCAGCAACCATTACACCTCCAGTAAAACCAAGCATTCCATCTAAAACGGCTCTGTTTAATTTTTTGAAAAAGAATACTAATGCAGCTCCTAAAGCTGTCAATCCCCACGTAAAAAGTGAGGCATATAATGCAGCCCAAATAGGGTTTTCTTTAGCAAAATCTACTAATTGATCGAATGTACTCATAACTTTTTTATGTATAAATTATTGGCAATTTTATTTGAGATTGATAGTTTTTTTCCATCAATTTCTATGGATAACGAGTCATCAAAATCTTCTTTTTCTAATACTGTAATTTGTTTTCCTAAAGTGATGCCCTTTTTATCTAAGAATTGTAAGAATTCAGAGGAGGAATCATCAACACCCACACAAACTCCTGTTTCATTTTTTGATAAAGTTGATAAAAGCGTTTTATCAATTTTACTTAAATTTCCATCTTTATCTGGAATTGGATCTCCATGAGGATCGTGTGTTGGGAACCCTAAAAGTGCATCTAACTGATTGATTAACTTTTGCGATTTTATATGCTCTAATTGTTCTGCAACTTCATGCACTTCATCCCAAGAGAAATTTAATTTTTGCACTAAAAAAACCTCCCAAAGCCTATGTTTTCTAACAATATTTGCAGCAGTTTTTTTTCCTAAATCCGTTAACGTTACTCCTTGATATTTTTTATAAAGCACTACTTTTTTATCAGATAATTTTTTAACCATATCTGTAACCGATGATGCTTTTGTTGCTAAACTTTTTGCAATGGCATTGGTACTGATTCCTTTTTTAGAATCGGCTTCTAAATGATAAATTGCTTTTAAATAATTTTCTTCAGAAAGTGTAAACATTCAACTAAATTTTGACAAGACAAATATATACTTTTTATTTATATAAAATAATTTTTAGCCTTGTCTAAATATTTAATTATATTTGTCAAAATTTTAATTGAAGAAATGAAAGTTAAAAATCTATTATTCGTTTTATTTTTTGCTGTAATTTACAATACATCATCACAAAATGCTTCTATTTACGGAGTTGTAACCTCTAAAGGAGATAAGATTCCTTACGTTTTTGTGTATGTAAAAGATGGTACAGAAGGAACAAGTACTGATAAAAATGGGAGTTTCAAATTACAAGTTCCATCCAATAAAGAGTTAATTATAGAAGTAAGTTCTCAAGGATTTCGAAAAATATCGAAAAACATCAACCTAAAAGAAAACGAGAATAGAGAACTAAATTTCGATTTAGTTGAAGATATGTTGGGTTTAGAGGAAGTTGTCATTAGCGCAACAAGAAATAGAGTTGAAAAAAGAAATACGCCTGTTATTGTATCGTCCATAAAACCAAGATTGTTAAACGCAACTCAATCTATTTCTTTAGCAGATGGTTTAAATTTTGCGCCTGGAGTTCGTGTGGAAAATAACTGCCAAAATTGTGGTTTTACACAAGTACGATTAAATGGTTTAGAAGGTGGCTACACTCAGGTTTTACTGAATAGCAGACCTGTTTTTTCGTCGTTAATTGGTGTGTATGGTTTAGAGCAAATCCCAACAAATATTATTGATAGAATTGAGGTTGTTAGAAGTGGTGGTTCTGCTTTATTTGGCTCAAATGCGATTGCAGGAACTGTAAATATCATTACCAAAGATCCTATTTTAAACACTTGGGAAATTGGTTCAAACTTGGCAATTATCGATGGAAAAGCAACAGATAAAGTATTGACTTTTAACAGTTCTGTTGTTGCAAATGATTTAAACAGCGGTTTTACCTTATTTGGAAATTATAGAAATAGAGAAAGTTTAGATGTGGATGGAGATGGTTTTACAGAATTGGTGGAGTTAAAAAACAATACAGTTGGTGCAAAAGCATTTGTAAAACCAAATGAGTTAAGCAAAATCTCTATCAATTTAAACGCAATTCAAGAATATAGAAGAGGTGGAGATCAATTAAATTTAGCACCACAATTTACAAATATTACAGAAGAATTGAATCACGATACTTTTATTGGAGGAGCAGAATATGAATTAAATAGCAAAGATTATTCGAAGAAATATCAAATTTACACTTCAGTTTCTAGCACAGATAGGGATAGTTATTATGGAGGTTTGGGCGGTTCTTTTACAAAACAAGACAGTATTACAGCCAACAACGCCTTTGGAACTACTACAGATTTGGCTTGGGTAAATGGCTTTCAATTCACAAAAAATTTTAAAAACGATGTATTAACAGTTGGTGCAGAACACAATCATACAGCTACAGAAGATGTAATTCTTGGCTATAACAGATTGATAGATCAAACTGTAAATTCCATTGGAACCTATGCACAATATGAGTGGAAACCAAGTGAAAAATTTACGGCACTTTTGGGAGCAAGATTGGATAATGTTGATGTTGATGGCGATTATACTATTGGAAATATCAATAGAAATATTTCATTGAATCAAACTGCATTATCTCCAAGATTAACGGTTTCTTATTTGTTTACAGAAGCTTTAAAGTTTAGAGGTGGTTATGCAAGAGGTTTTAGAGCACCACAAGCTTTTAACGAAGATTTGCACATTTCTAGTGTTGGTGGAGAACCTCAATTTGTAATTCTTTCTGATGATTTAAATACAGAATATTCCAATGCGTTTACTGGATCTTTTAACTATTCTAAAACCAAAAATTTATTACAAATGGATTTTTTGGTAGAAGGTTTTTATACGCTTTTAGAAAATCCTTTTACCTTAATTAGTACAGGAAATGTGCTACCAAATGGTTCTATTTTAGAGGAAGTTAGAAATGGAGCTGGTGCAAAAGTGTATGGAACAAATTTTGAAGCTGGGATTTCTCCTAGTCCAAAATGGCAATTTCAATTGGGTGGAACCTATCAAAAAGCAAAGTATGATGAACCTCAAGTAATTTTTGAAACAGATGGAACTGTTGGAGAAACAGACATTGCTGTTGATGAATTTACAAGAACACCTAATTTTTACGGCTATTTTAATACAGCATTTATCCCTTCTAAAAAATTTAATATTGATGTTACAGGAACCTATACTGGAAGTATGATTGTACCTTTAGTTGTGAGCGATACCGGTTTTTTACAGTTAAACGAAACAGAATCTTTCTTTGATTTGAATCTAAAACTAGAATCTCATATCGATTTGTCTGATGATTTTATGATTACGTTTTCTGGTGGTGTAAAAAATATTTTTAATAGTTTTCAAGATGATTTTGATACGGGTCCAACAAGAGATTCTGATTATGTGTATGGACCAGCAACACCAAGAACTATTTTCTTTGGGATAAAATTTGGAAAGTTGCATTAATATGAAAACATCAATTTATATACTTTTTTTTATTAGTTTTTTTGTCTTTGCTGATGAAATAAAAGCCCAAAACCAAGAAATTAATTGGATTACTTTTGAGCAGTTAGAAGATTCTTTAGCTATAAAACCTAAAAAAGTTTTCATTAATTTTTATGCTGATTGGTGTGCATATTGTAAAAAAATGGAGGAAGCTGCTTTTAAAAATAACGAAGTAATTGCTGCACTAAACAACAATTTTTATGCTGTAAAAATGAATGCTGAGTCTAAAGATTCCATAAATTTTGGAGGCAAAGTTTTTACAAATAAAGAAATCAATAAGAAAAGAAATCCTACTCACGAAATTCCATTATTGTTAGGTAATAGAAAAAACAAAGAATTTACTTTGCCATTAACTTTAATTTTAAACGAAGATTTTACTGTAATCAGTAGACATTTTGAGTATATATCACCCAAAAAAATGATTGCAATTTTAGATACAGTTAAATAAAATAAGAATTCCTATCAATCCCAAAGACGGCTTCTACTTTGAGATCCAGAACCAAATCTGTAAGCAATTCCTATAGTAGTTTGAATGTGAGAAACCATCGCTGTTGCATCTTCAGAGACATATTTGTAAGTAAGTTGCCCAATAAAACCAAATTTTGGACTAACCCAAAGTGCACCACCTCCTAAAACATTTAAGCTTAAAGCATTATCACCTGATGAAACTGTAGAAGCTCCACCAATATAACTTGCTCCAACACCAATGTAAGGCACAATCATAGCATCGCTTCTAAAAGGGTTGAATCGAATAGCGCCATCTAAAGAAGTATACTCAAATTTATTATTTATAACTCCTTCTATATTACCAAGAACATTAAACGTAAGTGCTACATCAAAAGAAAAACTTTCCGATAATTTCCCAGAAAAATTAAATCTTGGAAATTGCGCATTATAACGTTGTCCTATTTTTGATGCACTTTCTTCATTAAATAAAGTGGAAGAAAGACTCACACCAAATGTAAATTTATCTACACTAGTTTGAGCATTCATAGTTTTAGCAAATAAAACAACTATCGCAAAAAGCAGTACTAAATTTTTCATGTTTATTATTTTATACTATGAATAACAAATTTTTAGTAAAAATATTACTTTATTAAATAATTAAGAAGATTAAATATTTTTTTTTGTCAAAGAAAACTACATTTGTAAAAATTTTTTACTTTGACTACACAGAATATTGTAAATCAATATCAAAAATCTGCGTTAGTTTCGCAGTTAAATCTATTCTTAAAAGAAGAAAAAAACCGTTTTCAAATATCGAATTTGGTGGGTTCTTCATTGTCTTTTGTAATTTCAGAAACATTTAAAAAAACAGATAAACCTTACCTTTTAATTTTTAATGATAAAGAAGAAGCTGCTTATTATCTAAATGATTTAGAGCAACTTTTGGGCGATAAAAATGTACTATTTTATCCTGCATCTTACAAAAGACCTTATCAAATAGAAGAAACTGATAATGCCAATGTTTTGTTACGATCTGAGGTTTTAAACAGAATAAATTCAAGAAAAAAACCAGCTATAATTGTTACGTATCCAACTGCCTTATTTGAGAAAGTTGTTACTAAAAAAGAACTTGAAAAAAATACGTTAAAAATTGCTGTTGGCGAGAGCTTATCGTTAGATTTTGTAAACGAAGTTTTATTCGAATATAAATTTAAACGTGTAGATTTTGTTACAGAACCTGGAGATTTTTCTGTAAGAGGTGGAATTATAGATGTTTTTTCTTTTTCGAATGATGAACCTTTTCGAATCGAATTTTTTGGTGATGAAATTGATAGTATCAGAACTTTTGATGTAGAAACACAATTATCAACAGAAAAGTTGAAAAAAGTTTCGATTATGCCCAATGTTGAAAACAAAACATTGCAGGAAAAGAGAGAAAGTTTTTTAAAATACATCTCTTCAAAAACAATCATCTTTAGTAAGAATATCGATTTAATGCTTGGAAATTTAGATAAATTTTTCCAAAAAGCAGAAATCGCATTTAATGATGTATCCAAAGAAATAAAACACGCACAACCTAGCGAATTATTTTGCGATGGTGAGTTTATAAAAAATCAGCTACAAGAATTTAGCTTAGTTGATTTTGGAAATAATAATACAAAGATGCTGAAACAAGTTCAGCATGAAAAAATAGAATTTAATACCATTCCTCAACCTTCTTTTAACAAACAATTTCCGCTGTTAATTGATAATTTAGAGGAATATACAAAAGCAGGTTTTACCAATTATATATTCTGCGCAAACGAACAACAAGCCAAACGTTTTCATGATATTTTTGATGATTCTGATAAAGAAGTTCACTATGAAACGATTGTTTTTCCTTTGTATCAAGGTTTTGTAGATGTTGATCAAAAAATAGTTTGTTATTCAGATCATCAAATTTTTGAACGTTATCATAAATTTAGATTGAAAAATGGTTATGCTAAAAAGCAAGCCATTACGCTTCAAGAATTAAACAAATTAGAAATTGGTGATTATGTAACACACATGGATCATGGAATTGGGAAATTTGGTGGTTTGCAAAAAATTGATGTTCAAGGTAAAAAGCAAGAAGCTATTAAATTGGTTTATGGAGAACGTGATATTTTATATGTAAGCATTCACTCGCTTCATAAAATTTCTAAGTTTAATGGAAAGGATGGAAAAGCACCAAAAATCTACAAATTAGGTTCTGGAGCTTGGAAAAAAATCAAACAAAAAACCAAAGCCAGAGTTAAACATATTGCGTTTAATTTAATTCAATTATATGCAAAAAGAAAGCTCGAAAAAGGGTTTGCTTTTGGACCAGATACACACATTCAGCATGAGTTGGAAGGTAGTTTTATGTATGAAGATACACCAGATCAATTTACAGCGACTCAAGATGTAAAAAATGATATGGAAAAAGAACAACCTATGGACAGATTGGTTTGTGGCGATGTTGGTTTTGGAAAAACAGAGGTTGCTGTAAGAGCTGCTTTTAAAGCTGTTGATAATGGAAAACAAGTCGCAATTTTAGTACCGACAACCATTTTGGCGTTTCAACATTATCAAACTTTTACAGAACGATTGAAAGATTTTCCTATTAAAATTGATTATTTAAACAGATTTAGAACTGCAAAACAAAAAACGGAAGCCATTAATGGCGTAAATGACGGTTCTGTAGATATTATTATTGGTACACATCAACTAACAAATAAAAAATTACAGTTTAAAGATTTAGGATTGTTGATTATTGATGAAGAACAAAAATTTGGTGTTGCTGTAAAAGATAAATTAAAAACGTTAAAAGAAAATGTTGATACGTTAACCTTAACTGCAACTCCAATTCCTAGAACTTTGCAATTTAGTTTAATGGCTGCCAGAGATTTATCTGTCATTAAAACACCTCCACCAAACAGACATCCTATAGAAAGTAACGTGATTCGTTTTTCTGAAGATGTAATTCGTGATGCAATTTCTTATGAAATATCAAGAAGAGGGCAAGTTTTCTTTATTCATAATAGAATTGAAAACATCAAAGAAGTTGCTGGTTTGTTGCAAAGATTGGTCCCATCAGCAAAAATAGCAGTTGGTCATGGACAAATGGAAGGCAAAAAACTGGAAAGTTTAATGCTAGGTTTTATGAATAATGATTTTGATGTTTTAGTATCTACAACTATCATTGAAAGTGGTTTAGATGTGCCAAATGCCAACACAATTTTTGTTAATAATGCCAATAATTTTGGTTTGAGTGATTTGCATCAAATGCGTGGAAGAGTTGGTAGAAGTAATAAAAAAGCGTTTTGTTATTTTATAACGCCTCCTTATCATATGATGACAGATGATGCCAGAAAACGTATTGAAGCTTTAGTGTTATTTTCTGATTTAGGAAGTGGAATAAATATTGCCATGAAAGATTTAGAAATTCGTGGAGCTGGAGATTTATTAGGTGGTGAACAAAGTGGTTTTATCAACGATATTGGCTTTGATACCTATCAAAAGATATTGCAAGAAGCCATTGAAGAATTGAAAGAAAATGAGTTTGCAGAACTATATCCTGAAGATACATCGAAACCTAAAGAATATGTAAAAGAAGTAACAATTGATACTGATTTTGAAATTCTTTTTCCTGACGATTATGTAAACTCTATCACAGAAAGATTGGCTTTATATACCAAATTAGGAAATTTAGAAAAGGAAACTGAATTACAAACTTTCGAAACTGAAATTATTGACAGATTTGGAGAAATACCAACTCAAGTTGAAGATTTATTAGATTCTGTAAGGATAAAATGGTTGGCAAAAGAATTAGGTTTAGAGAAAATCATTTTAAAACAAAAACGTATGATTGGCTATTTTGTATCCAATCAACAAAGTGATTTTTACCAAACTGAAGCTTTTTCTAGAATGCTAAAATATGTACAACAGAATTCTAAGAGTTGTGTAATGAAAGAGAAAGAAACTAAAAACGGTTTGCGTTTGCTAATCACTTTTATTAGGATTGATTCTGTAAAAACTGCTTTAGGAGTTTTACAGAAAGTATAAGTTTTTAATAACTATCAACACAACAAAACCCACAATATTGTCATTTCGTATTCTATGACTTTACCAAATATATTTTGATTTATTTACGCAGCATATTTTAATACATCTACATAAGGAGTTTGTCTTTTTATAGTAGCAAAAATTCGTGATAATAGTTTATTTCTTATGATGTTAATTGTGCTCATTTTATTTTTTCCTTGTTCGAGTCTTCTATGGTAAAATATTTTCATTTCTGGGTTATTTTGTATTGCTGATTTTGCACACATATCAAAGAGGCTTTTTATTTTTTTGTTAGCAAGATTACTCACTTTAGTTCTTCCTCTAATACTTGTTCCAGAGGTATTAGGGAAAGGTGCAATTCCACAATAAGAAGCAAACTTTCTCCAAGAAGCAAACTTTGTAAATCCGTTTGTTGTTACAATCATAAATAAAGCTGTCTGACTACCCACTCCTTTGATACTCACAATTAGTTTACATTGTTTTTTAAGTTGTTCATTAGCCTTAATTATTACGTTCATTTCAGCCTCAATATTCTTAATTTGTTTGGTAAAATATTTTATCATTTTCTCTTGGGTTTCTATAAGAAGTTGATTCTCTTTTCTAGTATAAATTCTTTTTTGTTCTTTAAGTGTTGCTTTATAACCAGCATTTTGTTTTACTAGCCTTTCTCTTAATGTTAATAAGCGTTTTAGTTGATGAATGTTTTTTGATGGAAGTTTATAAGGTTTAATTTCATCTCTTAATCGATACCCATAAAGTGCTATTTTTGTGGCATCTACTTTATCATCTTTTCCTCTAGAAATACCAAGGGATTTCTTTATTTCTAAACCTGGAATTAGTGCAAAATAAAAGTTATTTATATCAAAAAATAATGAGATTTCTTCAGAATAAATACCTGTATGTTCTAAAACAAATAAAGTTTGCTCTTTAGAAATTGGGTTGTTTTTTTCGACCCATTTTACAAGTGCTTTAAATCCTTTTGAGTTGTTTTCAAATGATTGATAACACTGGTTACTGTGAATACGGACATCAAAAGTTAATTTGCTAATGTCAATACCAATAGTTTGTTTAATTTTCATAATTTTGTTTTGTGTTAGTAAAAGATGATTACGTTGACTAAAACCTTTAAAAGGGCGAAGCTGAAATTCTATTTGGTCCTTTGTAATCGGTAATAAAAGAATGGAGACTAATACGAAGTATAGATCTTATTAATCTGGACTTTTGACAAGTTCACTCCATTCTTTTTCATTAAAAAAGTAACAATTCTTTAGTGTTCTAAATATATGAATTAAATGCAATAATTATACTTTGCTAATCTAAAGGACTTTAGGAGAAATCTCATAATAGTGATAACTCAAAACCGCTAAACTTTATGTGATTTCTCCTTTTAGTCGAAATGACAAAACTGTACTTTACTAATTACAATCGCATAAATATGATAATATCAAAAAATCTTTAATGCAAAACTCCCATTCAAAAAATATTGCTGTTTTACTTTTAGGAACACTTTTTATAAGTACTTCTGGAGTTTTAGGAAAATATATTGCGCTTGCTCCAGAACTTATTATTTTATGTAGAGCTTTTTTAGCAGGAATATTTATTTATATTTTCTGTAAAATCACAAAAGTAGATTTAAAGATAAAATCTAAAAAAGATGCCATTTCTTTTTTGATTAGTGGCTTTTTAATGGGTGCACATTGGGTTACGTATTTCTATGCCCTAAAACTGGCTAATGTTGCTTTGGGAATGTTATCCATTTTTACATATCCAATAATAACAGCTTTTTTAGAACCTCTTTTTACAAAACAAAAATTAAATAGTATTCATGTTTTGTTAGCAGTTTTAGTGTTTTTTGGTATTTTTATTTTGATTCCAGAATTTTCTTTTGAAAATGATGATTTTAAAGGAATTTTACTCGGAATTCTGTCTGCACTTTTTTTTGCCCTAAGAAATTTAGTTGTAAAAAAGCAAGTTAAAAATTACAATGGTAGCATGTTAATGTTCTATCAAATGATTGTAGTTACTGTTTTTTTGATTCCTATTTTGTTTTACAGTGATTTTACGAATGTGTATAGCCAAATTCCGTTTTTAATTTTAGTGGCGCTTTTAACCACTGCAATTGGGCATACAATGTTAGTAAACTCGCTAAAGCATTTTTCTGCTGCAACTGCAAGTATTATTAGTAGTGTGCAGCCAATTTTTGGAATTATAATTGCTTATATTTTTATCAACGAAATACCAAGTCCAAACACTTTTATTGGAGGAAGTTTAGTTTTATTAACTGTAGTTATTGAGAGTTTTAGAAGTAAAAAATAAGTTACTCCACTTGACTTTTCACCCAATTTGGTAAAGGAATAAAATTACTATTCTCCCAAAAATCATCACTAAAATTACTTGTTATTATTGTACTTTTTTGAACGTTTAAATTAGTAAATTCTAAATCAGAATCTTCAATATCAAGATAATTATATAACGTAATTCTATAATTAGTATTTGGTATAGATGCTCCATAACGTCCATGAAATTCTTCTGATTTCTTTAAATATCATTTGTCATTTTCTCTTTTAAAAGTAATGTCTTTATAAATTTTATTATTTCGTTTTCTTGTTACTTTCCTTACAATCGCAAAATCTTTCATATCAATATAGATTTCGCCTTTTTGATCAAAATTATCATTCTCAGTATTGAATGAAATAACATAGCAATTTCTATCTAAAATAGCTGATCTTCCAACAGATTTATATTCATAAATCCTTTTTCCTTTGTTCTTTAGATAATCTTCTCTGTATTTGTAAATATTATCAATATACATTTTTGTCATAGAAATTAAACGATGTTCTTTTGATTGTTTTTTAGCATCACTCCCAAAAAACTTTACACGTGCTTTGTCAATATTATACTTTGTTAAATGTGACTTACTTTGTTTTATTTTACCTGAATATTCTTCTAAAGAAATTAGTGTACTATCTTTATCTACAAAGTTTACAATTCTGTTGTAAAAACTATAGTATACAGGCTCTACAAAATGATTTTTCTTAAAATTATCAAATGTTTTGGTTAAAATTTCATCTACAGAAAGTGTTTTTGTGTTGATGATTACTTCATTTAAAAGCTCTGTTTTTGGCTTCATTTTGATGACTAAATTATGAATATCATTTATTGATATTTTTATAGTCTGTTTATCATAACCAATACATGAAATCTGTATTTCATCACTTTTAGTAACTATTAAATAAAAATTTCCATCGGTATTTGTAATAGTTCCTTCACCTAAATTGGTTGAATATATATGAACGTTGGCAATTCCTTTGCTTGAAATAGCATCAATTATTTTTCCAGAAATTACTTTTTTCTGCCCAAAACTATTGCTCAATGTAATCAGAAACAATAAAAAAACTAAAAAATAATTCTTTGTCATATTTTATTTTTTTTCAAAAATACCTTTTTAAAATTTCAAGAAAAAGTAAATTCCCTTTAACAAAAATTTAACTTTGGCATCTTCTTTGATTTTAGTTTGTAAAACTTTTAAGTATGAACTCAAAATTAAAAATTACCATTCCTAAACCTTGTCACGAAAATTGGAATGCAATGTTACCCAAAGAGAAAGGTAGATTTTGCGGTTCTTGCTCAAAAACAGTAGTTGACTTCACAAAAAAATCTCCATTAGAAATAAAACAATATTTAACAGAGAAAAAGCACGAAAGGATTTGTGGGCATTTTTATAAAAAGCAATTGGATAGTATTGTTATTGAAATTCCTCAAACTACCTTTCAGCAGCAATTATCTTTTCAAAAAATATTTTTGCTCGCTTTATTTTTTGTGATGGGAACTACACTTTTTAGTTGCCAGTATAATAATGGACAAAAACAGAAAATTGAAAATGTTGTTTTGATTGATACATTAAAAAAAGTTGAACATAAAATTGATTCCATCAAAAATCTAATCAGCAAAGATTCCTTACTTATTAAAAATGATAAAATTACTCATACAGTAATTAACGAAACTGGAGTTGTATTATGTGAACCTAAAAATGATACTGAAATAAAAATAACAGAAACTATAGGTGAAATTGCGTTGGAAAGTGAAAAAGACACACTTTATAAGAATAACGTGAATGAAATATTAACTATTGAAGGAGATATTGATTATGAAGAAATTGAGGAAGAATTAGTTTTTGGAATGATTATAGAACAACCTCCTAGATTTAAAGAAGCAAAAAAATTATCAAAAGAAGAAGTAAAAAAAGATTTTGATGAAAGAATGAAAAACTTTATAGAAAATAATTTTGACATTTCTTGGACAAAAAATCTTGGTTTATCAGAAGGAAAACATAGGTTATTTACTCAATTTTATATTGATGAAAATGGAAATGTTATTGATATAAAAGTAAGAGCTCCACATATAAAAATAAAAAAAGAGGTTACTAAAATGATTCAAAAATTGCCTCAATTTATTCCTGGTGAACAGCGAGGAAAAGCTATAAAGACAAAATATAATTTACCAATTACTTTTATTATTGATTAAAAAAACTTTGCAATTATGCATAAAAAAACTGCTTCAAAAACGAAGCAGTTTAAACTACATAATGATATACCCCCAACATCATTATTTAAGTCAAAAATATATTAATATCAACTAAAAAATGTGCTCTTTTAAGATTATGATGTGCCTTTTCAAGGGAAAAAAAATGTTATAAATTATTTTTAATTTCTTCCTTTTTCATTAGGATACAACTCTGGTAACGCATCACTTTGAAAATAAGCTTTTGTATCAATATTCATAGCAGTAATTTTACCTTTAAATGCTGCTCCTGTATCTACATTCCAAATATTAATGGCATTCATAGGTGTAATTTCGCCATAATTAGTTGTTGGTGTGTGCCCAATGTAAATTTCACTATAATGTTGTAATCTTTTTGGATAGCTTACACTGCTTTTTTCGATCTTATGATCCATAGCCAAAGCCATTTCCCATAAAGTTCTATCAGTACAAAATTTATGAGGATACGTTTCTCTTTCCACACCATGCATAGATGTAAAACCTGCGTGTAAAAACAACCTGTTTTCGGCATCTAAATGATACATTTTCATGTTTTCGAAAAACGTTAAATGCTCATTTTTTTCATCAACTGTAAAGCCTTCATAACTATCTATCGTTTCTTTACCTCCATGCATGTACCAAGTTGGATTTACATCAGATTGATCTTTTAGCCAATTTTCGCACCAAACATCATGATTTCCTTTGATAAAAATACAGTTTATTTTTTCTGAAAAATTGATTAAAAAATCGATTACTTGCGCAGATTCGCTCCAACCATCTACATAATCTCCCATAAAAATAAGGGTATCTTTTTCTGTAATTTCAAGTTGATTTAAAACCTGTAATAAGGCTTTTAAACCTCCATGAATATCACCAATAATAAAAGTTCTCATTTTTATTTATTTTTTACAAAGCTACTCATTTAGAGTTATAGAAATAATAGAGAATCTGCAAAAATGACCTTTAAAATAAAAGAGAATGATAATCGTAAGGATAATTACCTGGCTATAAAAGAAGTTTGTATTACTGAGCCTACCCAATTTTCATCACTTATACCAAATAATGCAAATTTATAAGTAGCATCTGTAATTAAATTTGCTGGAGTTACCGTATGAATTTTGCCTGTTATATTAGCTTCATTATAATATTGAAACGTTTTTTCAGTAGTAAACGTACCTGATAAAAATGTGTTACTATTGGTTGATACAGCTTGAAAATAATTTGTAGTATTCTCAAAAGCAATATTTGTCCAATTAAAAACGGGCATTAAGGGCGCTGTTTCTATAATTTCTATTTCTGTAGAATATTCTGTAGCTTTAAAGTTGTTTTGGGTTTTTATGGGTTCAGAAATATGCAATTTACCCTCGGTAAAATAAGTTACCAAACACCAAACTTCGTCTGAGGAATTATGTGTAAAACGCCTTAATTTAGAACCAAAAACTGTAGCCTCTGGTAAACTTCTTCTCTTATAATTACTAAAATTAGTTTGGTCTACACTTATATTATCAGTTTCGTAATAACGATAATCAAAAGCACCAGTAATAGAATTAAAATAAATATAGGTTTGTTCTCTATTTCCGTTTGCAGAACTTGCAAAAGCAATCAAAGTATCTAACGTTTTATCTGAATTTTCAGCAACATATTCTGCTAGATTTTTTGGTATAAATTGCTCTTCAATAATTAAATTTACCCAATTATCTTCGCTGATGCCCATCATTGTAAAATTATACACTTCATCTTCTACCAAAGATTCTGGAGTTGTTAAATTTATGGTTGATTCAAAACTACTTTCATCATAATATTGAAAAAATGTATCCGTTGTAAAAGTGCCTGATTTGAAATCATTTGCCTCATCAGATATTACTTGAAAATACTGAACGTTTTCATCAATTGCACCATCTTCCCAAGTAAAATTTGGCTCCACATTCGTTTTATATTTGATGCTAACATCATTTGAATATTCTGTAGTTTTTGAAACATTTTTTAAAAGAATTGGATCTGAAATATAAAGTTTACCTTCTTTAATATAAGTTACTAAACACCACGTTTCTGTTGCTCCAGATCTTGAAAAGCGTTGTAATTTTCCTCCAAAAACAGCTTCAGTTGCTAAACTTTGTCTTCTATAATTGTTATAATCGGTTTTATCTGCAGAGGTATCATTAGTTTGATAATATCGAATATCTGTAGCACCAATTTCTGGATAATAATAAATATACGTTAAGGCTGTATTGCCCTCTGCATTTGCTGCAAACGCAATTAAAGTATCTGTTTCTCTCCCTGAGTTTTCATCTAAATATCCTTGTAGATTCCTTGCTACAGTTGTATCTGAGTCTTCTGAGCAAGAAAAAAACAAAAGCGAAAAACAAACAAAAGTGAGGAGATATTTTAATTTCATAAAAAAAATTACATTTTAAAAGTCATAATGGGCAAGGAAGCATGATTTGAAATATCCTCTGAAATACTACCTGAAAAAACATGAGACAAGCCTTTTCTACCATGAGTAATTAGTGTAATTAAATCTGCACCAATAACATTAGAAAAATTTAAAACACCTTCTTCAATAGATCTTGCACACACAAAGTTAACGTTTATTAAACGATCTATATTACCTTCTGCTTTCATTAAAAACTTATTGGCTAAAGCATCCATTTCTGGGGTGGTTTTAAATTTATCGTTTGGTAAATTCACATATAAAAGATGTTTTCTAACATTTAAAAAATCTAAAGAGGTTAGCATTTTTTTAAACGCATCTACAGATTCTTCAGAGAAATCTGTAGCATATACAATATCTGCAAAATCTATATCTTTTAATTCATTTTTTAGCACCATTACTGGTATATCTGAATATCTAATTACCTTTTCTGTATTAGAACCTGTAAAAAATTCTTTTAAACCACTTGCTCCATGAGATCCCATAATTACTAAATCTGCATCTACTTCTTTAGCTATGTTATTTATTTCGCTAAACACTTTATAGTGTTTTACAATTGGTACAACTTTAATATCTTTTAAGTAGTCTTTTTGCAAAAATTCTTTGAATCTTTTTTCTGCTAATTTTAAAAAGAAAATTGCTTTTTCTTGAGTATATTCAGCACTTTGAGATAAACTTACTTCTTGCAAATCTAACATGTGCAAAGCATAAATAGTCACTTCTGTTTTTTTTGATAATAGTACTGCAGCTTTTAAAGCATATTCTGAAAATTCTGAGAAATCTATAGGTACAATTATTTTTTTCATGGTGTTCTATTTTTTTATAGTTAATACACAAATTTAAGCGACTTTTACCTTATATGACAAGACTTTTATCATATTTTAAATAAAACTTATTGTTTATATAATTGGTGTAGTAAAGTTTCTGCGGGTTTATTTTGAGGTGTAAATCTGTTGTCGTTTTTGCCACCAACTCTTTCATGAGCATGAAACCATTTCCAAATAAAACCTCCAGCAAACCAATCTTCGTTCCAAAATTGATTATATATGGCTTGCAAAGCATCTGCTTGTGCTTGTAAATTTAAATTTCCTTCTACTCTATTAGCATCCCAAGGTTTTTTACCTGTAAAATCGATGCTTCTATATCCAAATTCTGTAAACATAACAGGTTTGTTATATTTTTTCTGAATTCTTATAATTTCTTCTTTATGAGGTTTCCAACCCATTTCAAAATCTTGAACAGTTGGCGATTTTTTATCACTCAAAGGAAAATACGCATCAATACCAATAAAATCTAATTGTCCCCAAAAAGGAATACGTTTAAACTCGTCCCAATTTGCAGCGTATGTTAATTTACCGTTATAAACTTCTTTAATTTCTTTGATTAATTCTTGCCAATACATGGGTCTATTCATTACAAATTCTTCTAGTTCTGTACCAATGCAAAGTATCTCTGCATTTAATTCTGTTGCAGCTTTTGCATAGGTTAAAATATAATCTCTGTAAGAGTTTTCTAAAAGAATCCAATTTTCTTCAGTAGTTGGTTTTAAATCTCCAGTAAAACCACCTCTTCTTAGCCATAAGTGCGGTTTTACCATAATTTTTACATCAACTTTTTGAAATTCTTTAGCATATTGTAATAATCCGTTTTTGGTTTCGCCAAACCATTCTCTATTTGTATTGAATTCGATTTTAGGAATGTCAATATTTCTGATAAAACTGTAAGGCATCAAAGCAACATAATTGCTATTTGTTTTTAAAGCTGGGTTTATATGTTTAGCATCAATGGTATCTCTTGAAGCTACAAAGCTTAATCCGTTTATTTTTTTCACTTGACTATTGCAAGCGAATTGCAAGAATATCAATAGTAAAAAAGGGAGTTTATATGTTTTCATAAATCACCCGAAAAATAGTTCTTTTTATTAAAACAACGCTCTTAAACCCATGTTAAAAATTGGGTGTAAACTGGTATTATTTTCGCATTCAAATGTACCACGCAAAACCTTTAAGTTTAATACTGTTGTAGTTTGATGTTTTAATTAAAAATAAATCAGTTTATTTTAACAACCCTATTTATATCAATTCTAAACTATCAGTAACTTTTAAGTTCTTAACTTTCGCTTCGACTTAAAGTAAACAATCAATTCGCTAATTATGGAGCATATCGTTATTATTGGTAATGGAATTTCTGGTGTTACCCTTGCAAGACACATCAGAAAAAATTCTGATAAACAAATTACAATTGTCTCTGCAGAAACTAAATACTTCTTTTCCAGAACTGCACTCATGTATATTTATATGGGACATATGAAATTTGAACACACACAACCTTACGAAAATTGGTTTTGGGATAAGAATAATATCAACCTAAAAGAAGGCTATGTTTCTAGTATTAATGTTGATAAAAAAACACTAAATTTTAAAGATAATTCTTCACTTTCTTTTGATAAATTAATAATTGCCACTGGTTCTAAACCCAATAAGTTTGGTTGGCCAGGACAAGATTTAGAGGGAGTTATGGGCATGTATCATAAGCAAGATTTAGAGAATTTAGAGAAACACGCACCAAATAATGCCATTTGCAAAAGAGCTGTAATTGTTGGTGGTGGTTTAATAGGAATTGAATTGGCAGAAATGTTAAGAAGCAGAAAAATTCCTGTTACTTTTTTAGTGCGTGAAGATAGTTTTTGGAACGGCGTTTTGCCTGCTCAAGAATCTGAAATGATTAATAAACACATCAAAGAGCATCACATAGATTTGCGTTTATCAACCAATTTAAAAGAAATTAAAAGTGATGAAAATGGCCATGTAAAATCGATCATTATTGAAGAAACTGGAGAGGAAATCTTTTGTAACGTAGTTGGTTTAACAGCTGGAGTAACTCCAAATATCGACTTTTTAAAAGATTCTGGCATCGAAACTAAAAAAGGGGTTTTAGTCAATCGATTTTTAGAAACTAATATAAAAGATATTTATGCAATTGGCGATTGTGCAGAGCAACATGAAGCCATTGGACAACGTAGAAATATTGAAGCTGTTTGGTATACAGGAAGAATGATGGGCGAAGTTTTAGCACAAACTATTTGTGGTAATAAAATGGAGTACAATCCTGGACATTGGTTTAATTCTGCCAAATTTTTAGACATTGAATACCAAACCTATGGTTGGGTTTTTAGCGAAAGAAATAAACAAGAAAATGAAGCTTATTTTCAATGGAAACATCCTCAAGAAAATATTTGTATTACTATTTCTTATGATAGAAATTCGCATCAATTTTTAGGAATCAACACCTTTGGTATGAGAATGCGTCATGAAATTTTTGACAAATGGCTGACAGAAAATCAAAAAATAGAGCACGTTTTAGAATATTTAAAAGACGCCAATTTTGATCCTGAATTTTACAATTTGTATGAAAAAGATATTATAGCAAAATTCAATCAAGAAAATAACACAGATATTCAGGTTAAAAAGAAAAGTTGGAAACGAATTTTCTCTAAAGTTTAAATAAATCAACCTGCAAGGTTTTTAAAACCTTGTAGGTTTATAAAGTACAATAACAATTAAATACCTACAAGGTCTTTGAGACCTTGCAGGAAATAAAAAAACTCAATGAAATTTATAAAATATACAGGTTTAGTAGTCTTTTTAATAGGATTAACCATTTTTACAGCATCTGTTTTTACAGGTAATTTTAGTTTTACAGAAAAAGAATTAGACACTTTTATTCAAGAAAAAGGATATAAAAGTGAAATTATAAAAGAAGAATTATCAAAAGCAATTGTTACTGATGAAAATTTAAACATTTTTGAGTTTTCTGAACGAGTAAGAAGTGCTGTAGCAACAAACAACAAGCATTATAATGATTTAATTGCAAAATATAATAAAGAGAAAAAATGGGATAAAAAAGGGGCTCAATATCAATATAGAATTGATGGAAAACCGCACACCATCAGTTTTCAAATCGCCAAAAAAGCAGGAAGTGGTTTTGTAAAAGAAAATGCTGGTTTCATGTGGTTTTTAACTTTTGGGTTAGGCATATTTGGAGCATTAATGTTCATGCTACCAAACTTGGTATTGTTA
Source organism: Polaribacter sp. Hel_I_88 (assembly GCF_000687935.1). NCBI lineage: Bacteria > Pseudomonadati > Bacteroidota > Flavobacteriia > Flavobacteriales > Flavobacteriaceae > Polaribacter > Polaribacter sp. Hel_I_88. Next base: position 954,716 of record NZ_JHZZ01000001.1, read on the forward strand.
GGAAAACCAGGCATAAAAAACGACGGTATTTACCATAAAGCATCTACCAACAGAGGCTGGATTGCTTGGTTGGTTTTAGTGTATTTAGTTGTATTTTACCTTGTGTTATATTTTATGGCAGATTATGTTGTAAACTGGACCTTTATTCTAGATCCTATTAGCAAAGCTTTAAATGGTGGTGAAGCATCTCAATGGTTTGTTTACGGATTTTTATATTGTACAATTATGGTAACAATGGCTGTAAGAATGTACATAAAATACAGGCATAATAAATATCAAATTATAAGAACTACCTCTGTTTTATTTTTCCAAATTGTATTTGCTTTTTTAATTCCAGAAATTATGACAAGCTTAAATCAGCCTGGTTATGATTTTAAAAATGCCTTTCCTTTAGATTATGATTTTTTCTTTGAATGGAATTTAAAAACTTTAACTGAAAGTGGTTCTATTGGACTTTTTATTTTGGTTTGGGGAATCGTTTTAACCTTGGTAATTGTGCCAGTAATGGTTTATTTCTTCGGAAAACGTTGGTATTGTTCTTGGGTGTGTGGTTGTGGAGGTTTGGCAGAAACTTTAGGAGATCCTTACAGACAACATTCAGATAAAAGCCTAAATGCGTGGAAGTTAGAAAGATGGTTAATACATTCTGTGTTGGTTTTTTCTCTAGTGATGACACTCGTTACTTTGTATTGTTACTTCTCTGGAGCACAATCTTTGCTCGGAATTAAAACCCAATGGGTAAAAGATACGTATAGTTTCTTGATAGGTGCTTGGTTCGCTGGAGTTATTGGAACAGGTTTCTACCCAATTTTTGGAAACAGAGTTTGGTGCAGATTTGGTTGTCCTTTAGCAGCGTATTTAGGAATGGTTCAACGTTTCAAATCAAGATTTAGAATTACCACAAATGGTGGCCAATGCATTTCTTGTGGAAATTGTTCTACGTATTGTGAAATGGGAATTGATGTAAGAGCCTACGCACAAAAAGGAGAAAACATTATACGTTCTAGTTGTGTGGGTTGTGGAGTTTGTTCTGCAGTTTGCCCAAGAGGTGTTTTAAAGTTAGAAAACGGCCCTGAAGATGGAAGAATAAATCCAACAGAAATCTTACTAGGAAATGATGTTGACTTAATGAATTTAATTAATAAGAAATAGTATTCTGCAAAACAGTTTTTAGTTTGCAGTCTCAATTTTCTGTAAACTATAATCTGTATGTATAAAATGAATAACTTAAAATCCGTTATTTCTCAAAACAAAAAAAACTTTGCGCCTTTGCGTATTTGTAAGAATATTATTTTAATAGGAATATTATTGCTTTCAATAAATTCTTTCGCTCAAAAAACGTATCAAAAAGAATATTATGATTCTGGGCAAATGAAAGAAGAAGGTTGGCTTTTAGATGATAAAAAAGTTGATTACTGGAAGTTTTATTTCAAAAATGGAAATTTAAAGCAAGAAGGTAGCTATAAAAAAGGTCAAAAAGTAAAATATTGGTACTTTTACACCGAAAATGCCATCAAAGAAAAAGAAGGTCATTTTAAAAAAGGTATTAAAGAAGATTGGTGGTTATTTTATAATGAAAATGGAATTATAAGTTATAAATGCCAACTAGAAAATAATCAGAAAAACGGATATTGTTTGGTTTATAAAGAAGAAGAAATAATAAAGGCCTCAAAATTTAAAGAAGGTAAAAAAATAAAAGAATGGACAAGTTTATCCTCTTTTAAAAAAGAAAACAACATATTTGATTTAAGATAGATGAAGCCAATTATAAAAGTTATTATTCCTGCTTATAATGAGCAAGATTCTATTGCTAATGTTGTTAAAGATATTCCCAATATTGTAGATGAAATAATTGTAATAAGCAACAACTCTACTGATTATACAGAGATTAATGCAAAAAAAGCTGGTGCAACTGTTTTATCTGAAACAAGAAAAGGCTATGGTTATGCTTGTTTAAAGGGAATGGATTACATATCTAAACTTAAAACCAAACCAGATATTATCGTTTTTTTAGATGGCGATTATTCTGATTATCCAGAACAATTAACTGAAATAGTTTCACCGATTATCAATCAAAATATCGATTTTGTAGTTGGTGCAAGAGTAAAAGAATTACGCGAAAATGGTGCTATGACTCCTCAACAAGTTTTTGGTAATTGGCTGGCAACTTTTTTAATGAAACTGTTTTTTGGAGCAAAATTCTCCGATTTAGGACCCTTTAGAGCTATTAAATATGATAAATTATTAGCTTTAAACATGGAGGACAAAACCTATGGTTGGACAGTAGAAATGCAGTTAAAGGTGTTAAAGCAAAAAATGACTTACAAAGAAATCCCTGTAAAATATAGAAACAGAATAGGGGTCTCAAAAGTTTCAGGTACAGTAAAAGGTACTATATTTGCAGGAGGAAAAATTTTAGGTTGGATTTTTAAATATAGTTTTAAATAATGATTTTAGAGTATATTGTAATATTTATTTATACGTTCTGTTTGGTGCTAATTTTTATCTATGCACTTGCACAGTTAAACTTGCTTATCAATTATTTGAAGTATAGAAATAAAGAAGATAATGCTCCTAAATTAGACTTTAACAACCCAAATGAAATTCCTTTTGTAACCATACAACTACCCGTTTTTAATGAGTTGTATGTAATGAAACGTTTGCTAAAAAACATTGCAAAAATAGAGTATCCTAAAGATAAAATAGAGTTTCAAGTTTTAGATGATTCTACTGATGAATCTGTAGAAATAACTGCAAAGCATGTTAAAAAACTTCAAGAAAAGGGAATTAACATTGAACATATTAGAAGAACAAACAGACAAGGTTTTAAAGCTGGTGCTTTAAAAGAAGGTTTAAAAACTGCTAAAGGTGAATTTATCGCCATTTTTGATGCTGATTTTTTACCAAAAACAGATTGGTTGTTGCAGACAGTTCCTTATTTTAAAGATGAAAAAATTGGCGTTGTTCAAACAAGATGGAGTCATATCAACAGAAATTATTCTACACTAACTAGAATTCAAGCTTTTATGTTAGATGCGCATTTTACGCTAGAACAAGTAGGTAGAAATAGCAAAGGCCATTTTATAAATTTTAATGGAACTGCTGGTATTTGGCGAAAAGAATGTATTTATGATGCTGGCAATTGGCAAGGAGATACACTTACAGAAGACATTGATTTAAGTTATAGAGCCCAATTAAAAAACTGGAAATTTAAGTATTTAGAAAAAGTTGAAACTCCTGCAGAACTTCCCGTAATTATTAGTGCAGCAAGATCGCAACAATTTAGATGGAATAAAGGTGGTGCAGAAAATTTCCAGAAAATGGTAAAACGTATTATTACCAATAAAAACGCCTCTATAAAAACTAAAATCCACGGACTTTTACACTTGCTAAACAGCTCTATGTTTATCTGTATTTTTTTAGTTGCTGTGTTGAGTATTCCAATGTTATACATCAAAAATGAATATGCGCATTTAAAAAATTATTTTTATGTAATGAGCTTTTTTGTAGCTAGTTCTTTGATCTTTTTTGTGTGTTATTGGCACATGTATAAAAATATTTATGGTGGTGGTTTTGTTAGATTCTTTAGATATATTGGTGCCTTTTTTACATTTTTCTCTGTTGCCATGGGCTTTTCGCTACACAATACAATTGCAGTTTTAGAAGGGCATATTGGTAAAAAAAGTGAATTTGTAAGAACTCCAAAATTTAATATTAAAACCATTAAAGATGGTTGGAAAAACAATAAATACATTAAAAAGAAACCCTCTGTTCATGTAATTTTAGAAGGGCTTTTAGCCATTTATTTCGTTTTTGGAATGTATAGCGCATTTATAGTGGGTGATCAAGGAGGAGATTTTGGATTGTTCCCTTTCCATTTTATGCTTTTTATTGGATTTGCTTATGTCTTTTTTAAGTCAATTTTCTCTAAAGCTTAATGCCTTTTTTTAGCAAATACAAAAACATACTACTAATTTTTAGTAGCATTATTTTGTATGTTTTCTTTGCTTATTTTTTAGAAAGAACAGAATTTAACATTCTTGTTTCTCTGTGGTTTCTGCTTTTTGCTTGTTTTTATCTATTGATGCAAAACAACGAAATATCATTTAAAACCCTCGTAATAATTGCAGTACTTTTTAGGTTGGTATTCTTCTTTGCAACCCCAAACTTATCCCAAGATTTTTATAGATTTATTTGGGATGGACGCCTACTTTTTGAAGGTTTAAATCCGTATGTAACCTTGCCAGAAAATATTGTACAACAAAACAGTTTCCCAATTGCAGATGCAGAAGAATTGTATGCAGGAATGGGCGAATTAAATGGAAGTCATTATACAAATTACCCACCTTTAAATCAGCTTTGTTTTTTTATTGCAGCGTTGTTTGCTAGCAAAAGTATTTTTGGTTCTGTAATTGTTTTAAGGTTGATCATTATTTTAGCCGATATTGGAATTCTGTATTTTGGAAAAAAACTTTTAGAAAAGCTCAATCTACCCAACAAAAACATTTTCTGGTATATTTTAAATCCTTTTATCATTATAGAAATGACAGGGAATTTGCATTTTGAACCTGTAATGCTATTCTTCTTTATGTTTGGAATGTATAAATTATACCAACAAAAATGGATATTAGCAGCAATTTTAATCGGCTGTTCTATTTCCGTAAAATTGATTCCTTTATTATTTTTACCCTTATTTTTTCAATGGTTTGTTTGTGAAAAAAATCCTCGAAAAGACCAACTTATGTCTGTTCAAGCGCAGTTGAAAACTCGTAATATATTACGATTAACATCATTTTATCTAATAACAATTCTAACTTTTATCATTTTATTTTTGCCATTTTTGTCATCAACATTAATAGCAAACTACTCAAAATCAGTTGGATTATGGTTTGGTAAATTTGAGTTTAATGCAAGTTTCTATTATATTTTTAGAGAAATTGGTTATTTGTTTAGAGGTTATAATGAAATTGCTATTATTGGTAAAATCACTCCAATTTTAACCATTTTAATATTGATGATATTAACGTTTTTCAGAAAAAACACATCACTAAAACAACTATTTACAGCAATGCTTTTCGCGCTTTGTTTTTATTATTTTACAGCAACTACTGTGCATCCATGGTATTTAGCAACTCCGATAATTTTATCGGTTTTTACAAAATATAAATTCCCAATTGTTTGGAGTTTGGTTATCATATTAAGCTATCAAGCATACGCAAATACTCCTTGGCAAGAAAATTTATGGTTTGTAGCTCTTGAATATATAGTTGTATTTTCTTACATTTTTTATGAAATACGAAGGTTTCGTAGAAAAAAATTGATAAATTAATACTTTCACAAATTTTAACGGTGTATAATTTTATATCTTCGTAATTAAATTTTTTTTAGATGAAGAAACTAACCATAAAAGATATTGCCAAACATTTTAATGTTTCTATTTCCACAGTTTCTAAAGCTTTAAATGATAGCTATGAAATTAGTGAAGCTACCAAGGACAAAATTCAGAAATACGCTAAAGAGAACAATTACAAACCTAACTTTAATGCGTTAAGTTTAAAAAATAGAAGCACAAAAACAATTGGTGTTATTATGCCAACAATGCTCAATTACTTTTTTGCACAAGTATTTAAAGGGATAGAAAAAACAGCATTAGAAAAAGGCTACAAAGTAATTACGTGCATTTCCAACCAATCTCATGATAAGGAAGTAGAAATTATTGAAATGCTTTCGAATGGAAGTATCGATGGCTTTTTATTATCGATGGCAAAAGAAACCGAACTAAATAACAAGCACGATCATTTTAAAGAATCTATCGAAAACGGAACGCCTATTGTAATGTTTGATAGGGTTGCAAAATCTATTGAATGTGATAAAGTTGTAACAGATGATTTAAACTCAGCTGCAACCACTGTGGAATTTTTATATAAAAAAGGACATAAAAAAATTGCATTTATCTCTACCATTAGCGATTTACATATTGGAGAACAACGCCTTTTAGGCTACAAAAAAGGTTTAGAAAAAGTAGGTTTACCTTTTGATGAAAGTTTGGTTTTAAATATTTTAGAAAGAGATTATAAAAAATATGTAAAACAAGTAAAACCTTTTGTAAAAGAAACAGAAATAGATGCTGTAATTACAACTGGCGAATCTGTGGCAGTTTCTACCATGAAAGCCATTAAAAAAAGTGGCAAAAAAATACCTAAAGATGTTGCTGTAATTGCGTTTTCTAATGGAATTTTATCAAGACATTCCAGTCCAAAAATGACAACTATTAGTCAACATGGAGAACAAATGGGAGCAACTGCTGCAGAAATTTTGATTGATAAATTAAAAAATAAAAATACTGATATCGTTACTAAAGTTATTAAAACAGATATTGTAATTAGAGATTCTACAAGAGCATAAAATGGATTTATCAAAAATAAAATTAGTAGTTTCTGATATGGATGGTACTTTGCTAAACTCCAATCACCAAGTTAGCAATCAATTCTTCGACATTTTTAAAAAACTACAGCAAAAAAACATTCTATTTTGTGCAGCAAGTGGCAGACAGCACAACAGCATTGTTGAACGATTAGATAAAATTAAAGACGAAATTTATGTAATTGCAGAAAATGGTGGTGTAGCAAAAAAAGGTGAAGAAATTTTACTTTCTAACTTTTTAAATGCTGATAAAATTTTAAAAATATTGCCAATTTTAAGAGAAATAAATGGTGCAAACATCGTTTTATGTTGTGATGATGCAGCATATATTGAAAGTAAAGATGCACGTTTTATCGATTTATTTCAAGAATATTATGCAAGCTTTGAAGTTGTTGATGACTTAATGGAAATTGCAGAAAAAATTCCTGTTTATAAAGTTGCCGTTTTTCATTATGAATCTTCAGAAGAGTTTATACATCCTAAAATAAAACACTTAGAAAACGAAATTCTATTAAAAGTTTCAGGGCAAAATTGGTTGGATATTTCCGATGAAAAATCTAACAAAGGTATTGCTTTGAATTATCTTCAAAACTTACTGAACATTACCAAAGAACAAACCATAGTTTTTGGCGATTATCATAATGATATAGAAATGATGCAACAAGCTGGATTTAGTTTTGCAATGAAAAATGCGCATAAAGACATTACAGCTTTGGCAGATTTTTCTACTGAAAGTAATGATAATTTTGGTGTTGAACGAGTTTTGGAAAAACTGATTGCTTCTTTGTAATTACATTTTCTTACACTGAGATTCACAGAGTTTCTCTTGATTTCTTTTAAAGAGATTCGCAGAGGGTTTTGTTAGTTAATTACTTCAATTTTAAGTTTTTAAACTTATCTCAAAACAATTCCCACATAGTTTGTCTTGCTGGAAGCATCTCACACAAGAATGTGAACTGTGTGTGAGATTTCTACGAAATTATAAAGTGTGAGGAAAAGTTATAATACCTTTTAATCATCATAAGAAACTGTACTTTGTCTTTCCCTGTTTACATGCAATTTGGTTACATCTGGTCTTGAATAATGGCCAACAACATCAAAGTTTTGTCTTTCTTCTAAAACTCGATTAAAATCTAACGTTTCTATAAGTAAACCTTCTTTGTTGATGACTGGTTCAATAAGCCATTCGCCATCTGGACCTGCAATGCAAGAACCTCCGTTTGCTAAAATTTCTGGAGCATCTTTTACAATTTTATCATAATGAGGAGCATCAAGTGGAAAATCTGATTTTTGCATCAAACTAGAAACAGAAATCACAAAAGAACGCGATTCTCTTGCAATAAAACGTGTAATGTCTTTGGTGTTATGATCTGATCCTGGCCAAACTGCAATATGTAAATCTTCACCCAAACCATACAAAGCTGTTCTTGGTAAAGGCATCCAATTTTCCCAACAATTTAAACCTCCAACTGTAAATTCTTTTAGCGGATGCACCTGCAAACCATTTCCATCTCCTGGAGCCCAAGTTAAACGTTCATCAAAAGTAGGTTGTAATTTTCGATGGACAGATTTTATATCTCCTTCTTCGTTAATATAAACCAAACTTGCGTAGATACTATGTCCTCCTCTATTTTGAGCACGTTCCATAATTCCTAAATAAATAGCAATTTTATGTTCTTTTGCTAGTTTACAAACGGAATCTAATTCACCTTTTTCAATGGTAATCGAATTTCTGATATAATGTGCATGAATTTCTTTCTGAGTTGATGAATTCCATTCAGCACCATTTGTTAAGGCAATCCAAAAAGGATAACCAGGTAATAATGCTTCTCCAAAAACAATGAGTTCACAGTTTTCTTTTGAAGCATCTAAAATTGATTTTTCAATTTTTTTTATGGTTTTTTCTTTGTTTAACCAAACTGGAGATATTTGTGCTAATGCTACTTTAAGTAGGTTATTTTTCATAAGTTTAAATATTTATTTTTTACTATTTGTGTAAAATTATTACACAAAGTCGCACAGAGTTTTTCACAGAGATTCGCGGAGTTTTTATATCAATCATCTATTTCCAAAAATTTTGGAGGTGGTGGAATATCTGAAAATTCTGTATCTAAAGGCAAACTCAACATAATAGATAAATCAATGCTTTCCTTATTTTCAATATTAGAATCTTCAAAATTTTTTATAATTTCTAATAACATTTTTTTTAATTTTTTACCTTCTTCATTTCTTCTCAAAACAATTTTAATAAATGCATAATTTGGTGAAGTTGAAAAATGTTCTATTCTACTATTATTCTCATAATGAAGTTTAAAATACTTCTGCATATCAGATTTAGGAAATCTTTTATCTAAAATATAAATACTATCATTATTAATTTCTAAACCATTTCTCTCTTTTATGAAACCTCCACTATAAGTAAAAGGACTTATTTTAATTTCTTTATTTTTATCTAAAAGCGTAATGTAAAGTCTTTCTTTTTTAAATATCTTATTAGAAACAGTATCAATTATTTCTTCAAAATTTAAATCATCAATACTAATTTCTTGAGGATTATTTTCATCAAAAAAACTTTTTGATGGATAATAATAAACCTCATTTTTACATGAAGAGAAAACCAATAATAAAATAAAAAGTTTTTTCATGTCAACTTAAATATTACTCTGTGCATCTCTGTGTTTTCTCTGTGAATCTTCGTGTAAAACTATTACACAGAGTCGCACAGAGTTTTTTCACAGAGGGAAAATTTATATTTCAATAGCAACCACCAAACCTTCGTTACTTCTTACGTTAAAAACAGTTTCATCATCAAAAATTAAATATTGACCTTTAATTCCAACCAACTTTCCAGTAAAATTTGGTGTTTTTATCAAATTTAAACTTTTTGGTTTTGCAGGATATTTATGCACAGGAAAATTCAAATTCGTTTCTGAATTGTTTTCTATGAAATACTGTCTGGCTTCATCAGGAATGTATTGTTTTAATTTCTCTCTCCATTCCACCAAATTTTCGTCCTCAATATCATTTTTTAGCATCTTTCGCCAATTGGTTTTATCACCAACGTGCTCTTTTAAGGCAACTTCTGTAATTCCTGCTAAATATCTATTAGGCACTTCCACAATTTCTATAGCTTCGTGTGCTCCTTGATCTATCCATCTTGTTGGTACTTGTCCTTTTCTGGTAACTCCAACTTTTACGTTGCTAGAATTTGCCAAATACACAATGTGTGGTTTTAATTGTACCGATTTTTCATAGTCTAAATCTCGATCTTCAATCCCTAAATGTGCTTGGCTTAATTCAGGTCTCATAATCCAATCTGCTGCATTTGGAATCTCAAAAAAACAAGATTTACAAAAACCTTGTCTGTAAATTTCTTTTTCTAAATGACAATTTAAACATTCGTATTTTATAAAACTGATGGATATTTCCTTGTTCAGTAACTGATTCAAGTTTAAAAAATCAGTTTTCATATCTAAATAATACTGAATTTCATCGGCATTTTCAGTTTTCATTTTTTTTAAAACTCCTTGATATTGCATAAATAAATTTTTGTTATTTTTAGCCTTCAACAAATTTACAAAAAAACCGAACTTAATTTATGGCTTTCCCCATAGTAAATTCTATCATTTCTTGGTTTCTTAAAAAACGAATTCATCAAATTGAGTTGTTTTTAAAATATCCAATAGATGTTCAAAATGAACTTTTATTAAAATTGGTTTCTTCTTCAAAAAGAACCGAATTTGGTATGGAGCATAATTTTTCGTCGATTAAAACCTATGAGGATTTTGCAAAATTAGTGCCAATTCAAAAATATGAAAGCATTGAGCCATTAATTGAACGTTGCAGAAAAGGTGAACAGAATTTATTTTGGCATACCAACATAAAATGGTTTGCAAAAAGTAGTGGCACTACCAATGCAAAAAGTAAATTTATTCCTGTAAGTGATGAAGCTTTAGAGTATTGCCACATGAAAGCTGGCAAAGATATGTTGTGTTTATACATTAATAATAATGAAGAAACACAGCTTTTTACGGGTAAAAGTTTGCGTTTAGGAGGCAGTTCAGATATTTATGAAGACAACAGTTCTTACTTTGGAGATTTGTCTGCAATTATAACAGAAAACCTACCTTTTTGGGCAGATTATAGTTCTGCTCCAAGCCAAGAAGTTGCTTTATTATCTGAATGGGAAACCAAAATGGAAGCCATTATTGATGAAACCATCAACGAAAATATTACAAGTTTAGTTGGTGTACCAAGTTGGATGTTGGTGCTGCTAAATAGAGTTTTAGAAAGAACAGGAAAAAACAATATTTTAGAAGTCTGGCCAAATCTGGAGGTATATTTTCATGGAGGAGTTAATTTTAATCCTTACAGAGAACAATACAAAAAACTAATTCCGAAAAAGAATTTTCAGTATTATGAAATTTACAATGCTTCTGAAGGTTTTTTTGCAATTCAAGATAACAACGGATCAAAAGAATTATTGTTGATGTTAGATTATGGAATTTTCTATGAATTTATTCCGATGTCTGATTATAATGGTGAAAACTCGAAAACAATTCCTTTATCCGAAGTTAAAAAAGAAATTGATTACGCTTTAATTATTACTACAAATGGAGGTTTATGGCGTTATTTAATTGGAGATACCATCAGATTTACAAGTTTAGAACCTTATAGAATTAAAATAACTGGCAGAACAAGACATTATATTAATGTTTTTGGTGAAGAATTAAATATCGAAAATGTAGAAGATGCCCTAAAAATGGCAACTGAAAAAACAAATTCTTTAATTATTGATTATACTGTTGGTCCTATTTTTATGGAAGATAAAAAAAGTGGTGGACATGAGTGGATTATCGAGTTTAGTAAAAAACCTGAAAATATGGATTATTTTACAGAACTTTTAGACAATGCTTTAAAGGCCATAAATTCAGATTATGAAGCAAAACGTTATAATTCTATGACCTTGGCAATGCCTAAAATTCATGTGGCTAAAGACGGTTTATTTTATGACTGGTTAAAGAAAAAAGACAAATTAGGTGGACAACATAAAGTACCAAGATTATCTAATTCTAGAGCTTTTGTTGAAGAATTGTTATCATTATAAACTACTCTTTTGCACAACTTTCACAATAGGTTTTTCTTAAATACTCGTTCTCTAATAATTGAAAAGTTACCCCATCATTTAAAGAAGCATTAAAAATTTTACAAAATCTTTCTTGATTCATATTAATAGCATTTAACATCATGGTTCTGTAATTGTTAGATGCCACATTGTATTGATTGGTAATTGTTAAGTTTAAATAGTAAAACAACAAATCTTCATCCACAGTAATTGTTCTAACTTTTTCATCTAACAAATCAATAGCATCATCTTTATTAGCATAATAATTTAAAAACTGTGCCAAACTTAAATAATCAAAGTTCGATAAATTAAAATTTTCATAAGTATCCACAATAAAATCTATTGATTCATCTTTAGCATCATAATTTTTTGCAATCATATTCTTTTTTGCTTTCACAATATGAAAGTTGACAAACATTCTGTCAATTAAATTAGCCTTAATACCTATTTTTTTAAGTTGATAAATATCTTTTTTAAAATCTGCAATGGTTATTTTTTCCCAATTATTCTCCCAAATAACGAACCGTAAAACCACCAAATTATACTTTATTTTTATGTTTTTTGGATCTAGTTGCTCTAATTTTTTAAGTTCGTCAAAAGCTATTTTAGCATAACTAATATTCAACAAATACTTAAACATGCTATTTTTATTTAAAACAGGAACAAACTTTAATTGCTTAGGTACATTTAGTTGTTGTAATTTTTCTGGCGAGTTTTCTTCTTTTAATTTCTCAAAAATTGAGTTTTGCACAATTAACGCTTCTTCAATATTTTCTTTCAGTATAAAATCATTAAAAACAGTAATTAATTTACTGGTTGTCATTTCTTTGTACTTATCCTTTTTCTCTAAATCTAAAGTGATGACTGCTTTTCTATGGTTTTTTAAATAGATTTCTAATTCATTAGAAACTGCACCTACTACTTTCTGTTTGATTTCTTTTTTAGAGAGTTCTTTTAAATTTTTATACTTGCTTTTGCTGATGTCATTCAAAAACTCTACCCAATTTTCGGCAGATGAAATTTCTGTTTCAATATCTGGTTTTTGAAAAGATTGCATCGATTTTGCAATACTTTCTGCACGTAATTTCTGTAGTTCTAAATTTCTTTCTAAACTCCCTTCAATAGATGAATACGCTTTGATATTTATTTTTTTGATATTAAAATCTGTCAACTTTAAAGAATCATAAACAGGTTTTATATCTTCAGGTAAATAAGCAGCTTTGTTTTTTTGAAACGGAATTACAAATTTTAGTTTTTTATATTTTGTAACAAATTTATCTTTTGTGGTTGTTATTTCTTTTGATTTATAGGTAAGCGAATCTAAATAAACACCCATATCTAACAAATCCCAAGGATAGGATTCTAAATTATAAATTCTTTGATATCTACAAAGTACTTTATTATTTAAAAACAGGATATTAAACTCTAATTCTTCGTTTTCTAAATTTGCAGGAACTGTACCAACAAAAGTTTTAAATCTATTTCCTAAAGTTGGTTTAAAACCTCTAACCAATTGTTTTGCATAAACAGGCTGTAAAATTGTACCTCTAATTTGAGAATCTTCTATAATAGAATCACATTTATATCTAGTTTTCGAAACTACATCTATAGCAATTCCATCTCCAGCTTTTTTGAATAAATTAATTCCCCAATTTTTATCAGTAATTTGAAAATACAGTTTATTACCTTCTCTTAAAATAGAGTAACCAATTTCTTTTGGAGTATTTTTAAAATATGCATTAAAATAACCGCAATTAGCATCTGTGTTCGAATTTTGACTAAAACGAATATCATAAAAATTTTGTGCGGTTAAATTTGATGTAACAATAAAAGTAAGTACAATAAGGAGGAATATTTTTTTCATAGCTTTGATTGGATTATCAGAAATCGATAATTTCAAAAATACTAAAAAATTCCAGTTATAAAAAACTAAACCTTTCGCTCAACAACATAATCAATCATTTGTAAAAGCGAGGTTTTATAAGGAGATTCTGGGTAATTATTTAAAATGGCTAATGCTTTACTTTTGTAGTCATTCATTTGCGAAATGGTGTATTCAATTCCCCCGTTATTTTTTACGAAAGCAATTACTTCTTTTACTCTAACCTTGTCTTTATTGTATTTTTTGATTGAGTTGATAATCCAAGCTTTATCTTTTTTTGAACAGTTATTTAACGTATAAATTAAAGGCAAGGTCATTTTTTGCTCTTTGATATCAATTCCTGTAGGTTTCCCTATTTTTTCATCAGAATAATCAAACAAATCATCCTTAATTTGAAAAGCGATCCCAATATATTCGCCAAACTTTCGCATTTGTTGCACAGTGTCTTGATTAGCGCCCACTGAAGCTGCACCAATGCCACAACAAGCTGCAATTAAAGTAGCTGTTTTTTGTCTGATAATATCAAAATAAACGTCTTCAGTAATGTCTAATTTTCTAGCTTTTTCAATTTGGAGTAATTCACCTTCGCTCATTTCACGAACTGCAATTGAAATTAGCTTTAGCAAATCAAAATCTTCATTATCTATGGATAAAAGCAATCCTTTAGAGAGTAAAAAATCGCCCACTAAAACAGCAATTTTATTTTTCCATAAAGCATTTAGAGAGAAAAAACCACGTCTTCTGTTAGAATCATCTACAACATCATCATGTACTAAAGTTGCTGTATGAATTAATTCTACAACAGAGGCTCCTCTGTAAGTTCGCTCATCAAAACCACCATTAGAAACCATTTTTGCAACCAAAAACACAAACATTGGGCGCATTTGTTTTCCTTTTCTACGAACAATATAATAGGTAATTCTATTTAAAAGTGGCACTTTAGACAACATAGAATCCTTGAACTTTTTCTCAAAGAGTTCCATTTCATTTTTAATGGGAAGTTTTATAAGTTCTACTGGTTTCATTTAAGTTGAAGTAGTTACAGTATTTCTCGTAAAAGTACAAAATTTAAGGTTTATTATGAGTTGAAGTGTAGGTTAATAAAAACAAAAAATATGGATAAAAATTATTCTATAATAACAACTCCAGGTTTTATATCAATATCTAAAAAAGATTCCGCTTTTGGTATAAGACTTACTAAAGAGTTATATCTGGCATCTATGCCATTCAAAACTATTAAAGTTATAGAATATTTTTCTATATTTTGCTGATAACTAAAATTTTTATCTAAAGTGAGCAAAACTTTTAATCCTTTAGAGTGCATTTGTTTTAATAAATCTCCATTTTTTATTCCAGACCAACCCATTTCTGGAACTGTTAAAACTTCAAAATTCTCACTAAATCTGTATTTTAATTTTTTTGGTAAGTTTTCGTCAAGCAGCAGTTTCATTCTTGTCTAAAATATAAGATGCAGATAATTCCAAAATTTTTTTTGCAGCAACTTTTTTGACTGTTGGATAGTTTTCTAAAAAATCTTGTAAGTTTTCTCCTCCTTGCAAATAATCAAATAAAATTTTAACTGGAACACGTGTACTTTTAAAAACAGGAGTTCCTCCTAAAATATCGTCAGAAGTCGTAACATATTTATGTAGAATGTTTTTTGTTTCCATTTTAGTACTTTTTATAAATATACAAAAATTTCTTTAAATTTAAAATTCAATAAACCTAACTTTTATTCGCTAATTGCCCACAAGCAGCATCAATGTCTTTACCTCTGCTTCTCCTAACATTTATAGTAATATCGTTCATTTCTAAATTAGAAATATAGCTATTAATTGCAGCTGAACTTGCTTGTTGAAACTCGCCATCATCAATAGGATTGTATTCAATTAAATTAACTTTACAAGGCACAGCTTTGCAAAAATCAACCAATGCTTTTATGTCTTCTTTTTTATCATTGATGCCTTCCCAAACAATATATTCGTACGTAATTGCACGTTTGGTTTTTTCGTACCAATACTCTAAAGATTCTTTTAAATCTGCTAAAGGAAATGTGCTATTAAAAGGCATAATTGAGGTTCTAACTTCATCAATTGCAGAGTGTAAAGAAACTGCTAAATTGAACTTCACCTCTTCATCTGCCATCATTTTTATCATTTTTGGCACACCAGAAGTAGAAACTGTTATTCTTTTAGACGACATTCCTAAACCTTCAGGAGATGTAATCATCTCAATAGATTTCAAAACATTTTTGTAGTTCATTAAAGGCTCACCCATTCCCATAAAAACAATGTTTGTTAAAGGGTGATTATGATACAATCTACTCTGTTTATCAATCACAACAACTTGATCGTAAATTTCATCAGGATTTAGATTACGCATTCTTTTTAAACGAGCAGTTGCACAAAACTTACAATCTAAACTACAACCAACTTGACTAGAAACACAAGCTGTTGTTCTTTTTTTTGTGGGAATTAAAACAGATTCTACAATTAAACCATCATGTAATTTGATGCCGTTTTTTATGGTACCATCTTCACTTCTTTGCATAGAATCAACTTTTATATGATTAATTACAAAGTTGTTCTCTAACATTTCTCTGGTTTGTTTAGAAATGTTGGTCATATCTTCAAAAGTATGTAAAGATTTGCTCCAAAGCCATTCATATACTTGATTTCCGCGAAATGCTTTATCGCCATTTTCTACAAAAAAATCTCGCAATTGCTCTTTAGTTAAGGCTCTTATGTCTTTCTTTTTAATCAAGTTTTCTAGTTTTTAAAATAGATATGCAAAAATACGTATATAATTTTAGCTTATAACTATTGTTATTAAATTGGCTTGCGTTAGCGATTGAAACCTTTCGACTTCGCTCAAAATAAATTCTAAACGCGACTTGGTCCTGAATTTCTTCAGGATAAAGAAACGCCCAAAAACAAAAAAACTGACAATTCTAAATCGCCAGTTTTTAATAGTATTTTAAACTTATAATCTTTTTAGATAATTAAAAGTGCATCTCCATATGTAGAGAATTTATAGCCTTCTTTAATCGCTAATTTGTATGCTTCCATTAAAAAATCGTATCCTGCAAATGCTGCTCCTTGCATCATTAAGGTAGATTTTGGTGGATGAAAATTCGTAATCATTGCATTTGCAATGCTAAAATCGTAAGGAGGAAAAATAAATTTATTCGTCCAACCTTCATAAGCATTTAACTCTTGTTTAGAAGAAACTGAAGATTCTACAGTTCTCATAACTGTGGTACCAACTGCACAAATTCTTCTTTTTTCTTTTTTTGCTTTGTTAATTTTATCTGCAGTTGCTGCAGGAATACTAACTTGCTCAGAATCCATTTTGTGTTTCGATAAATCTTCTACTTCCACAGAACTAAAAGTACCCAAACCAATATGCAGTGTCATTTCAGCAAAATCAATTCCTTTAATTTCTAAACGTTTTAATAAATGTTTAGAAAAGTGTAAACCAGCTGCAGGAGCTGCAACAGCACCTTCATTTTTTGCATAAATTGTTTGGTAACGCTCTTCATCTGAAGCCTCCACTTCTCTATTTATTGATCTTGGCAAAGGAGTTTCGCCCAATTCTAGTAATTTTTCTCTAAAAGCTTCGTAACTTCCATCAAACAAAAAACGTAATGTTCTTCCTCTTGATGTTGTATTATCGATAACTTCTGCAACTAAACTATCATCATCACCAAAAAATAATTTGTTTCCAATTCTAATTTTCCTTGCTGGGTCTACTAAAACATCCCATAATCTATTTTCTGCATTTAGTTCTCTTAATAAGAAAACCTCAATTCTTGCACCTGTTTTTTCTTTGTTACCATACATTCTTGCAGGAAAAACCTTGGTGTTGTTCAACATCATAACATCACCTTCATCAAAATAATCAATAAGGTCTTTAAACGTTTTATGCTCAATTGTTTGGTCTTTTCTATTCAATACCATTAAACGAGATTCATCTCTATGTTCTGGAGGATAAACTGCTAACAATTCTTCTGGTAATTCAAAATCAAATTGTGATAATTTCATATAAATAATTTGCTTTAAAAATGCAAAGATACGATATGCGAATAGGCGTTGTCAAGTGTTTGACTATTTATCTTTTAACTTCTTTTTGTTGGATGCCAATTTGCTGCATATCGTCCCAAAATTTTTGATACGATTTTGTAACAACTTCTGCATTTAATATTTTAACAGGAACCTTTAAAGCCAAAGGCGCAAAAGCCATTGCCATTCTATGATCATTGTAGGTTTTTATAGCAATATTTTGGTTAATCTTGGTTGATTTTTCCAAATGTAAACTTTCATTTGTCACAGATATTTTTGCTCCTAATTTTGTTAATTCGTCTTCTAAGGCAACTAATCTGTCTGTTTCTTTTATTTTTAAGGTATGCAAACCAGCTAAATTACAAGCAATACCCTCAGAAAAACAAGTAACTGCAATAGTTTGTGCAATATCTGGAGCGTTTTTTAAATCGATTTCTAAAACTTCCTTATTACTTTCTTTTTCTTTTTTCAGCGTGATAAAATTATCACCAAAAGTGGTTGTTACTCCAAAATGCTGGTAAATTTCTGACAAACAAGAATCGCCTTGTAAACTTTCTTTTTTGTACGCTGATAATTGAATTGTTGAACCAATTTCTGCGGATGCAACAATTGAATAAAAATAACTTGCAGAACTCCAATCAGATTCTACAACAACAGTTTGTTTTGCGATGTTTTTCTTCGGATGAACTTTGATGAAATTCCCTTCAAAAGTATTTTCAATTCCTAATTGCGTTAACAAACTCAATGTCATCTTAATATAAGGAACAGACGTTATTTTTCCAACCAATTCAATTTCTAGTCCGTTTTGTAATTTTGATGCAATTAATAATAAAGAAGAAATATATTGGCTACTAACATTTCCATTAATTTGAACTTTATCTTTTGTAATTTTTGCTCCCTTAATTCTTATTGGTGGATATCCTTCTTTATCTTCATAGGTAATTTCTGCACCTAAATCACTCAACGCATTTACCAAAATTTCAATAGGTCTGTTTTGCATTCTTTCAGAACCTGTCAACACAGTTTCTCTAACTTCGTTTACAGCAAAATAACTTGTTAAAAAACGCATTGCTGTTCCTGCATGCCCAATATCTACAAGTACTTCTTTGGTTGATAAAGCATGTTGCATGTGTACAGAATCATCAGAATCTGATAAATTATCAATGGTAATTTCTGGAAACAGTTTTTGCAAAATCAATAATCTATTAGATTCACTTTTAGAACCAGAAATTGTTATTTCTTGATTTATTTTTTTATCGGCTAAAACATTTAACAATATGTCCATTCTAAAAATTGATTTTTAATTCTTACTTTTAAACTCTAAAACTATAACTAATCCTTATGAAAAAATATCTTTTTCTGGCTTTTTGCTTTTTCTTATCTGCAAATGCCAAAGTTAATGCACAAAAAAAAGCTACCCAAGTTTCTGACGAATATTTTAGCGAAGTAAAATACAGAAATATTGGTCCTTTTAGAGGTGGAAGATCTGCAGCAGTTACAGGCGTAAACAACAAAGCAAACTTATTTTATATGGGTGCCACTGGTGGTGGAGTTTGGAAAACTACAGATGCTGGTAATACTTGGCAAAATATTTCTGACGGATTTTTTGGTGGTTCAGTAGGTGCAGTTGCAGTTGCAGAATCTGACAATAATGTAATTTATGTTGGAATGGGCGAAAAAACCGTTCGTGGAAATGTTTCTTCTGGTGATGGAATTTGGAAATCTGAAAACGCAGGAAAAACCTGGAAACATATGGGTTTAAAAAATTCAAGACACATTCCAAGAATGCGTATTCACCCAAAAAATGCAGATATTGTATTTGCAGGAGTTATGGGAGATTTATACAAACCAACCCAAGAAAGAGGTGTTTATAAAACGATTGATGGTGGAGAAACTTGGAGAAAAGTACTGTTTTCTGATGAAAACTCTGGAGTTGTCGATTTAATTATCGACCCAAATAATCCTAGAATTTTATATGCCACAACTTGGGATGTAAGAAGAACTCCTTACAGTTTATCTTCTGGAGGAAAAGGTTCTGCACTTTGGAAAAGTACTGACGAAGGTGAAACTTGGACGAATATTTCTACCAATAAAGGATTACCAAGTGGTATTTGGGGAATTGCTGGAGTTACAGTTTCGCCAGTAAATTCGGATATTGTGTATGCTTTAATCGAAAATGATAAAGGTGGCGTTTACAAATCTACAGATGCAGGAAAAACTTGGAGCTTAATAAATTCTGAACGTAAATTACGCCAAAGAGCTTGGTATTACACACGTTTGTATGCAGATACGCAAGATGAAGATATTTTATACGTATTAAATGTGCGTTACCACAAATCTACAGATGGTGGAAGAAGTTACAAGACTTACAATGCACCTCATGGAGATCATCATGATTTATGGATTGCTCCAGAAGACAATCAAAGAATGATTATTGGTGATGATGGAGGAGCGCAAGTTTCTTTTGATGCTGGTGAAAACTGGAGTACCTATATGAATCAACCAACTTCACAATTTTATAGAGTTACCACAGATAATCATTTTCCTTACCGAATTTTAGCAGCGCAACAAGATAATTCTACTGTAAGAATTTCGCACAGAAATGATGGTAGATTTATAACAGAATCTGATTGGAGCTCAACTGCTGGTGGAGAAAGTGCCCATATTGCAGTAGATCCTTTAAATGATGACATTGTTTACGGAGGAAGTTATGGTGGTTTACTAACAAGAGTAAATCATAAAACCAACGAAACTCGAGCTATAAATGTTTGGCCAGATGACCCAATGGGTCATGGAGCTGAAGATTTTAAATACAGATTTCAATGGAATTTCCCAATTTTCTTTTCACCAAATAACAAAAAACGCTTGTACGCTGCTTCTAATCATTTGCATATTACAGAAGATGAAGGACAATCTTGGAAATTAATCAGTCCAGATTTAACAAGAAACGATCCTGAAACATTAAAATCTTCTGGAGGGCCAATTACACAAGATAATACTGGTGTAGAATATTATGGAACTATTTTCGCGGCTACAGAATCTGCTTTAGAACCTGGTTTAATTTATACAGGTTCAGATGATGGTTTGGTACACGTTTCTAAAAATAATGGTGAAAATTGGGAAAACATCACTCCTAAAAAAATGCCAGAATGGATGATGATCAACTGTATTGAAGTGAGTCCTTTTGATAAAGGAAGCGCTTATATTGTAGGTACAAAATACAAATCTGGAGATTACAAACCTTACATCTATAAAACTGATAATTATGGAAAATCTTGGGATTTAATCGTTGAAGGAATTGAAGGTGAAAGTTTTACAAGAGCTTTAAGAGCAGATCCAAAACGTAAAGGTTTGTTATATGCAGGAACTGAAAAAGGAATGTATGTTTCTTTTGATGATGGAAAAAACTGGGAATCTTTTCAGCAAAATCTACCAATTGTGCCTATCACAGATTTAGCCATTAAAGACGATAATTTAATTGTGGCAACGCAAGGAAGATCGCTTTGGGTTATTGACGATTTAACACCTTTACATCAATTAAATTCATCAACATTAAAAAAAGAAGTTGTTTTATACAAACCAAAAGATGCATATAATTTATCTGGTGGAAATGGACGAACTTCTAGAACTGCAGGAACCAATCATGCAGGTGGTGTTGCTGTAAATTATTTCATCAAAAATGCCAATGAAAAAGACACAATTTCACTTTCTTTTTACGATTTGAATGATAATTTAATTAAGAAATTTTCAACAAAACCTAATAAAGAGAAAGAAGAAAGTACTTTAAAAGTTGAAGATGGAAATAATATTTTCAACTGGAACATGATGTATGATGGAGCAGAATCTGTTGATGGAATGATTTTGTGGTGGGCTTCTTTAAACGGACCAATGGCTTTGCCTGGAACTTATAAAGTGGAATTGGCTGTAAATGATGCAAAGCAAACTCAAAACTTTACAATCATTAACAACCCAAGTTCTGAAGTTACAGAAGCTGAAATGAAAGCACAGTTTGATT
Source organism: Polaribacter sp. Hel_I_88 (assembly GCF_000687935.1). NCBI lineage: Bacteria > Pseudomonadati > Bacteroidota > Flavobacteriia > Flavobacteriales > Flavobacteriaceae > Polaribacter > Polaribacter sp. Hel_I_88. Next base: position 976,222 of record NZ_JHZZ01000001.1, read on the forward strand.
TCATCAACGACATCAACAAGAAAATGACGGAAATTCACAAAGGATTAAAAAATGTGAAGAAAGTTAGAAGTCAAGTTGGATTGTTAAAGAAGTCAATTACCAATAAAAAGAAACATAAAGAACTCATCGATTTTGCTGATAAATTAGTAAAAGATTTAACAAAAATCGAAGAAACTTTATATCAAACAAAGTCTAAAAGTGGGCAAGATCCTTTAAATTATCCAATTCGTTTAAATAACAAATTGGCGCATTTAAACTCTTTAACAAGAGTTGGAAACTACGCTCCTACTCAACAGGCAATCGATTTTAAAAATGAAATTACAAAAGAAATTGATGCAGAATTAGTAAAATTAAATGCACTTTTTACAAATGGCGTAAAAGAATTAAATCAAAAAGTAAAAGATAGTAATATCGATTTGATTCAGTTGGATTAAAAGAAAATAAACACATAAAAAAAAGATGTCACATTGAGCTTGTTGAAATATAACAAAAGGTCTTCAACAAGCTCAGACTGACATTTGTTTGATACATTGTTATTTGATAATGAGTAAATAACTTAGTGTTCCTAAAATACAATTGAAATTCACAAGGTCACATTGAGCTTGTCGAAATGCAAATAAATATCTTTGAAAAGGTCAGACTAAAATTCGTTAGGTTCATTATTATTTGAAAATTAGAAAATAATATAGTATTCCAAAACCCAAATAAAACTCAAAAGATCATAATAAGTTTGTCGAAATGCAACAAAAGGTCTTCGACAAGCTCAGACTGACATTCGTTTGATACATTGTTATTTGATAATCGGTAAATAACTTAGTGTTCCTAAAACTCAATTAAAACCTCAAAAGGTCACATTGAGCTTGTCGAAATGCATGCAAAAATCTTCGACAAGCTCAAACAGACATTCATTATATAAATTGTCTTTAGAATTAATTTAAAAAAAATAGTTGTAATTATAATTTATCAAACTAAAATATTCAAAATTTCATCAATTTAAAAATTAAAAAATGAGAGCTTATTATGTTTACATTTTGCTCTGTTCTGATAATTCATTTTACACAGGAATGACCAATGATTTAGAGCGAAGAATGATAGAACACAAATCTGGAAAAAGTAAAGATTCTTATACTGGCTCTAGATTACCATTAGAACTAAAATGGTATTTGGAATGTTCAGATCCCAGAGATGCAATTCAATACGAAAAGAAAATAAAAGGTTGGTCTAGAAGAAAAAAACAAGCTTTAATTGATGAAAATTGGGATGATTTAGTTAAGTTTTCTAAAAATTATACAGAAAATTTTGGATCAAGAATGTAGTAGAAAGATCTTCGACAAGCTCAGACTGACATTCGTTAAATATATTGTTATTTGATAATAAGTAAATAACTTAGTATTCCTAAAATCCGGTTGAAATTCACAAGGTTACATTGAGCTTGTCGAAATGCACTCAAATGTTTTTGACAAACTATAATTGACATTTCTAAATTCTTTGCTATTTGAAAATCAGAAAATAATATAGTTCTCCAAAATTCAAATAAAACTCAAAAGATCATAATAAGTTTGTCGAAATACAACAAAAGGTCTTCGTCAAGCTCAGACTGACATTCGTTTGATACATTGTTATTTGATAATCGGTAAATAACTTAGTGTTCCTAAAACTCAATTAAAAATTCAAAAGGTCACATTGAACTTGTCGAAATGGAATAACGTAATCCTTCTATAATTCAAGGTTTCATTAGTTTTTACGAATCCTACTTCATATTCTTATTTGTAATATAAACACCGTAAATAAAACTAATAACTACTTTAATTCCCCAAAAAGATTTCCATTTCCCATCATTAAAATTAGCTTCAGAAACTGTTGCAAATTCTCCTGCAAATATTTCTCGCCAACTATTCATAAATAATGAAATTAGAGTAACTATAATAAAAAAGGGAATGGCTACTTTAAAAAAGTTTCTCCAAAATTCTGGTTGTTTTATTTTTTCTGTAAACTTCATTTATTTTAGTTTTTGGTTATTATGATGACGATTATGATCACGTTTTGTTTTGATGTCTAATTTTTTCTCGAAAGCATCTTGTAAATTAATTCCTGTTTGATTTGCCAAACATAAAACCACAAAAACTACATCTGCTAATTCTTCACCTAAATCTTTATTCTTATCAGATTCTTTTTCACTTTGCTCTCCATAACGTCTTGCAATAATTCTGGCAACTTCGCCAACTTCCTCCGTTAATTGAGCCATATTTGTAAGCTCGTTAAAATAACGAACTCCGTGATTTTTTATCCAATCGTCTACTTGTTGTTGTGCGTTTTGTATGTTCATTTTTTATGATTAAAAATTCATAGAAATTCCAAAAGTTCTTGGAGTTACTTGCAAATCCCAAACTACTTTTTTCTGTTTTTTTACGGAGTTGTATTTTTCAGCGTATTTGGTGTCTAAAAATTTATCTATTGCTTCAACAATAAAAATACTAATTGCTGTAGAAAATAAAACATCTGAAACCCAATGAAAACGATCTATAATTCTACTTAAACCAGGAATAGAACCTACTGTATACAAACCCGCTTTTATCCAAGGATTATCAAATTGTTTTGCAATAGCGTACGCATTTGTAAAACCTAACATTACATGACCAGAAGGAAAAGAATCGTAGTTAAAAACCCTGTCTATATGAAAAGGATCAAATTTACCTTTTCCAACATCTATTCTTGGTCTTGCTCTACCAATAATTCTTTTTGAAACTTGTTGTAATAAACCAGCAGCAGATGCAGATGAAATTAACAAAACACCTGTTCTTCTTAATTTTGGATCATCTATAAACAAACCTGTTAAGTAAACAGCTCCAGTAATCATGTAATTGTTGTTTGGACTTCCAATATCATTTCCATAATCTACCAACCAACGAGGCACATCTCCACTCCAACCTTTTGCCCAATTATCTATATGATCATCGACTGTGTAAAGTGCTGCTGTACCTACAGCAACATATCCAAAATTTGCGAATTGTTTTTTTTGCCAATGCAAAGGTCTTGTATAAGCATAGCCCATTCCTCCAGCCATATTTCCTAAATCGTATGTAAATTTTTGCCAAAAATTTCTGTTGGAGTCTAAATTGAAAGCGATTTTTTCAGTTTGCGAAAAACTTGAGTGTACACAAAAAGTGAATAAAAAAACAACAAATACTTTTTTCATCGAATAAAATTGAAGCTTCAAAGATAAAGTTTCTAAAATAATTTGGTTTGATTCAAACTATTATTTCTTTTTAGGTAGAAAACTCGTTTTAATTGATTTCAACTTTTGAAAGCATATGAAATTAAAAGTTCTTTAAATACTGTATTAAATAAATTATATTTACAAGATAAAAAGTTACACAAAAAACATCTTATCCCTTTAAATTTAAGGAATAAACATAATAAAAGTTGTTATATAAGGAGTTAGCTACAATTTAAGAAAAATGAAAACCATTACAATTTTATTATTCACGTTATTTTCTAATTTATTGATTTCTCAAAATCTCATTAAAAAGGAAATCCTAAACGATGAAAACTCGAAACTAGTTGGAATGAAAGAGTTTAAAGAGAAAATAAAAAACAGAAATTATGTTTATAGCTTAATTGAAAATGATACTGCCTATATAGGAAAAATATCTTTTAGAGAATCAATTGGCAAAATAACTCCTGACTTAAGACTTTCGCTGATTAAGTATTTGGGAGAAATTACTAAATTAAAAGTAGATTCTACTAAAAATATTGTTATAAACTTTTTCTATAACCCAAAAGTTAAACCTAAAGGCTCATGTATTGATTATTATACTTCTGACAGAAAATATATAAGATATTTTAAAAAAAATGAAACCAGTATACAGTTTTTCATTACCGAAAAAAATTATGATTATGATAAAAAACATGTATTTGAAGACAAAGATGATTTTTTAAGACAATTACTTTTTAAATATGATTTTGGCTGTGGAAATTATATAATAATTAAAAATAATGGTGCAATTTTAAGAAGATTCGGAGAGTATCGACAAGATGAAATAAGAATAAAACTTAAAGAACTGTAGCTAACTTCAGAATATAACTAGGCACTTTCAGAATTAAATAAACACTTGTTTATCAGTTAAATAAGTTGTATTTTAGATAAACCAAACCCCGTAAATAGGCAAAAAGCCTAAAAAACGGGGTTTTTCTTTTTTACAAATATGAAAATACGAAGAATTTCTGACTTCCAGTACTCTTTTTCTTTTTTATCCTCTACAGAGGAATTAGAAAAATTCAAAGCACGTTTTTTAATGTCTGATTTAGGTAAAATTTACAGTGCAATTCCTTGGAAAAATTTAGTCAAATCATTTAAAATTACAGAAGCTATCAAAGGACCAGACTGTATTTTTAGCCCTCAAGGAAAATTAGGTTTAATGTTTTTAAAACATTATGCTTGTTGTTCTGATAAGCGTTTGATTGAGCAGTTGAATTCCAATTATAATTATCAGTTTTTTTGTGGTATTTATTTAGGATTTGATACCCTTGAAAACTATAAAATAGTGAGTCAAATACGTTGCGAATTAGCTGCTGATTTAAACATTAGTTCAACAGAAAAAATACTATTTAATTATTGGAGTAAATATATTGATGAACAAGAAAAAGCAACAACAGATGCCACTTGTTATGAGAGTGAAGTTCGCTATCCAACAGATCAAAAACTATTGAAAGAATCTGTTGACTGGTGCTATAAACAAATGAAGATAATTTGTAAATCTTTAGGTGTAAAACTTCCTAGAACCAAATACTTGAAATGGTCAAAAAGATATGTTGGTTATAGTAAAATGCGAAGAAAAACAACAAAGAAAAGAACCTCCATAACAAGAGCTTTTTTAAAACTATTACGCAAATTATTAGCGGAGATTAAAACTCTTGAAAAACAACATTATTTTACAATGCCAAATCGTTTTTATAAAACACTAAATACAGTAAAAAAAATATTCTCACAACAGTATTTACTGTTTGAGAAAGGAGAAAAACCAAAGAATAGAATCGTAAGCATAAGCAAAGATTACTTACGTCCAATAGTGAGAGGAAAAGAGATAAAAAAAGTAGAATTTGGGGCAAAAGTAAACAAACTTCAAATTGATGGAATTAACTTTATACAGAAAATAAGTTTTGATAACTTTAATGAAGGGACACAATTTAAAAATACAGTTTATAAGGCACAAGGATTAACCAATAGGAAAATTAAAATACTTGGTGCAGATGCTATTTATGCAACGAATAAGAACAGAGTTTTTGCAACTTCAAACCATATACAAACAGACTTCAAACCTAAAGGAAGACCTTCAAAGCATCATAAAGAGCAAAAAAAGCTCAAAAAAATGATTACCAAAGAAAGAGCTTCTAGATTAGAGGGGGGTTTTGGTAAAGAAAAGGAACATTATCATCTAAAAAAGATAAAAGCGAAAACCAAACCAACAGAAATACTTTGGATATTCTTTGGTATTCATACTGCAAATTGCCTTGAAATTGGCAGAAGAATGCAAAATCAAATTTTACAAAAAGTAGCCTAAATTTTTAAAATAAAAATTAAAAACACAGGATAACTATGCAATAAGGTTACTGCGAAACATAAAAAAGGTATATAAATTAAAAAAGTGATAGAAAATTATAATTTTCTATCACTTTTTTAAAATAATTTTCAAAAAATTAAACTACTTCTGAAAGTGCCTAACTAATAGAATTTAAAGGATTTCCAACAGTTAAGATACTAACTATTTAGTTAAAAATCAATCTAAAAAATCAACAACCTCCTTATAAAAATCTTTAGGGTTTTCTGCATGCAACCAATGACCCGCTTTTTTAATTTCTACAATTTTATTGTTGGGAAAATGAGTGTCGATTATAAAATGTTCTGAAGGAATTATATAATCAGATTTTTCTCCTTTTAAAAATAAAGTCTCTTTTGTAAAGGTTGTATTTTGTGGCAAAGGTTTGCCAACTTCTGGGTTATTTTCTGTGAGCGATTTTAAATTAAAACGATAATCTAAAACTCCCTTCTCTTTCCAATAGACATTTTTTAGTAAAAACTGACGCACACCAAGCTCAGGAATTAATTCAGCAACTTTATCGTCTACCAAACTTCTAGAATTTTGAACCGAAAAATCTACCGAATTTAAGCCTGCTAAAATTGCATTATGATGTGGTGCATATTCTTTAGGTGAAATATCTACAATAATTAATTTATCAACCAAATCAGGATATTTTACAGCAAATAACATCGCTGTTTTTCCTCCCATAGAATGCCCAATCAAATACATACTTTCTAATTGATGATGTTGAATATATGTATGTAAATCATCAACCAAAAGCTCATAATTAAATTCATCTGCATGAAAACTTCGCCCATGATTTCTTTGATCTATTAAATGAACTTGGTAATTTTCTGCAAACTGATTTCCTAGCGTTTTCCAATTATCACTCGAACCAAAATAACCATGTAAAATTAATAAGGGTTTACCTTTACCAGAAATTATAGAATGTAAGATGTTGTTTTCTTTCATGTTTTGTTTTTTACGCAGAGAATCACAGAGTTTTCTTTTGTACTCTTAATTTGAGTTTCACAGAGGAATTTTGAAAACTAACATCATTTTTTACTTAAAAACAAAACTTTAAACTATCTTTAAATTAAATGATGAAGTTGTATATTAAACACTGACTGCCAACTGCTACTGCAAACTGCAAACTATTTTAACCTATGCAAATACATTTTAACCACATTCTCTAATCCTAAATATAAGCTTTCAGCAATTAAAGCATGGCCAATTGAAACTTCTGCTAAATTAGGTATGTTTTCTTTAAAAAATTGGATATTTTCCAGACTTAAATCATGACCAGCATTAATTCCCAAACCTAATTTGTGTGCTAAAATTGCAGCTTCAGTATAAGGTTTTACGGCGCTTTTGTTTCCTTTACCAAACTCGCTTGCAAAATGTTCTGTGTATAATTCAATTCTGTCTGTTCCTGTTTTTGCAGCAGCTTCAATTAATTTTGAATCTGTATCAATAAAAATTGATGTTCTAATATTATTTCTTTGAAATTCTTGAATTACTTCTTGTAAAAAAGATTGATGTTCAATCGTATTCCAACCAGCATTTGACGTAATTGCATCTACAGCATCTGGCACTAAAGTTACTTGCGTTGGTTTAGTTTCTAACACCAAATCCATAAAAGATTTAATAGGATTTCCTTCAATATTAAACTCGGTTCTTACTGTGTTTTTTAAATCGCGAGCATCTTGATATCTAATATGTCTTTCATCTGGTCTTGGGTGAATGGTAATTCCTTGCCCTCCAAAATCTTCAATATCGTGAGCAACTTTTAATAAATTTGGCACATTTCCACCTCTAGAATTTCTTAAAGTTGCAATTTTATTAATATTTACGCTTAACTTTGTCATCATTTAAAATTAAATTAGGCTAAACTGATAAATTTCAGACATCAATTTTAAGAATAGAAAAATATAAATATCATTCAAAAATAAGTGTCTTCAGTTTTAATTTTTAACCTAAAATTAGGCATCAAAGATAACCCATTTAATCATTTTATCCTATATTCGTAAAGAATGAACATAAACGATTACATACTCGAAGAGATTAAAGCGCTAAAACTAAACGACACTGTAAAAGGTGCCCAAAGCTTGTTTAAAAATTACCCAATTACTCATTTTCCTGTTATAGAAGATGATAAATTGTTAGGTTCTTTTGCAGAAGACGACTTGCAAACCATTGACAATAAAGAAGATGAGTTAGTGAGTTATGCGCATTTATTAAATTCTTTTTTTGCTGATGAAAAAGCAACTGTTTTAGAATTGTTAAAGATTTTTGCAGATAATGATACGAATGTAATTCCTGTTTTAAACAAAGACCGAAATTATATTGGGTATTATGATTTGCGTGATGTTTTAGATGTTTTTTCTACAAGTCCTTTTTTAATTGAAGAAAGTGAAACTTTAATCATCGAAAAATTAGAGGAAGACTACTCTATGAGTGAAGTTACACAAATTGTAGAAAGCAATGGAGGCAAATTATTGGGCTTATATATTTCCGAAAGAAATGAAGGTGCTGCACAAATAACCTTAAAAATTGTATCCGAAGAAATAAACGAAATTATGCACACGTTTAGGCGTTATGATTACAAAGTAATTTCCACGCACGAAAATGATATTTATTTAGAGGATTTAAAAAACAGATCTGAATACTTGCAGAAATACTTAGAGATGTAACTGAGAAGTTAAAAGTTGGAAGTTTGAAGTTGGAAGTTTGAAGTTTGAAGTTTGAAGTTGGAAGTTGGAAGTTAAATAATAAAAGAATAGTTTGAAAAAAGTTGCAATTTACGGTCAGTCTTATTCAATTTCTGCAGAGAAAGAAATGCAGATTTTACTAGAAGTTTTGAATGAAAATAATATTGTGAGTTTTATTGAGCATAAATTTTACGATTTATTAGTAGAAGGCAATATACTAGATAAAAAATACCCAACATTTTCTCATTTTTCAGACTTAAACGATTCTTTTGATGCCATGTTTACCCTTGGTGGAGATGGAACAATTTTAAGAGCTGTAACCTATATTAGAGATCTAAACATTCCCATTTTAGGAATTAATACTGGTAGATTAGGTTTTTTAGCAACCATCAACAAAAAAACCATTACAGAGAGCATCAATTTAATATTAAATGGCGAATTTTCCATTCAAAAAAGAACGTTACTCTCTGTTAAAACATCACCTGAAACAGCTGCTTTTGAAGAATTAAATTTTGCTTTAAACGAAGTTACCATCGCAAGAAAAAACACCACTTCTATGATTGGTGTAAAAACCAGTTTAAATAATGAGTACTTAACCAACTATTGGGCAGATGGGTTAATTATTGCAACACCAACAGGCTCTACAGGCTATTCTTTAAGTTGTAATGGTCCAGTAATTTCGCCAAATTCTGAAAATTTTATAATTACACCTATTGCACCTCATAATTTGAATGCAAGACCCATGGTTATTTCTGATAAAACTTCCATTCAATTAACGGTAGACTCTAGAGAAAAAGATTTTTTAATTTCTTTAGACTCCAGAATTACAACCGTACCAAAAAACACACAAGTTTTTATAGAAAAAGCGGCATTTACCATTCAGAGTATTATACCTAAAAACCAATCTTTTTTGCAAACGTTACGCACCAAGTTATTATGGGGAGAAGATACAAGAAACGAAACCAACCTTTAACGTTTACATTACAATAAAACCCTTAATTAGTTGTTATTCAAAAAAGACTGAATATTAACTTTAAAAAGCAAATTGAAATACCTATATTTGCTCGCTATTTTTTAGGATGAAAAAAAGTATATTATTATTGATTTTTGTTTGCTTTTCTAATGTTTTATTAGGGCAAGTTTATGAAATAGGTGTTTTTGCTGGAGGCTCCAATTTTGTTGGAGATGTTGGCAGAACCAACTATATATATCCAAACGAAATTGCTGGTGCAGTATTTTTTAAATACAATCACAATCCTAGAATAGCATTTAGAGCAACATACAGTTATTTACCTTTTTCTGGTGATGATTTAGATGCAGATACAGATTTTAAAAACGATAGAGGAATCAAATTTACAAATACAATACACGAATTGGCAATAGGTTTAGAATATAATTTTTACGACTATGATTTATCTACACCAGGTAAAACATGGACACCTTATATAACTTTAGATCTGGCAGCTTATAATTACGAATATGTAGTTGCAGAACCACAACCTAACCAATTTTTGTATGATACTAAAAACTCATTTACAATACCTTTTGGTGTTGGTTTTAAATCGAAACTAATTGGGCCACTTGCGTTTGCTGTTGAAACTAAGTTTCGCTATTCTTTAAATGACGATTTAGATTACACTACAGAAACAATCCCTGAATTAAATTTTGGTGGTAATAATAACGACTGGTATGTGTTTACAGGTATATCTTTAATATACACTTTTGGTAGACCTGCTTGTTACACAACTGGATTTTAATCTATGGATAAAAAACTACAAATCGACTTGCTAAAAACGCCAAAACATGTTGCCATTATTATGGATGGTAATGGACGTTGGGCAAAAGGCAAAGGAATGAGTAGGATTTTTGGTCATAGAAATGCCTTAACTGCTGTAAGAGAATCTGTAAAAGCAGCCTCTCAAGTAAATGTAGAAGCAATTACTTTATACGCCTTTTCTACCGAAAATTGGAACAGACCCAAATTAGAAGTAGATGCTTTAATGAGCCTTTTAATAAACTCATTAAAGAAAGAATTACCAGAATTTATGAAAGAAGGAGTAAAAGTAAACTCCATTGGTTCTATAGAATCACTTCCTAAAAAAGCACAAAAAGTTTTAAATGATGTTATTCTTGAAACAAAAAACAATACAGAAATTGTATTAACTTTTGCTTTAAGCTATGGATCAAGAGAAGAAATTGTTAATGCAATCAAAAACATATCTAAAAAAGTTGTTAATAAAGAACTTGATTTAGAAAAAATAGATGAAAATACTATAAATAACCATTTATATACATTTAATTTGCCCGATGTTGATTTAATGATTAGAACTAGTGGAGAGCAACGCATTAGTAATTTTCTATTATGGCAAATGGCATATGCCGAATTATATTTTACAGATGTACTTTGGCCAGATTTTAGACAAGAACATTTCTATGATGCCATCATAGATTATCAGAATAGAGAAAGACGATTTGGAAAAACTAGCGAACAACTTACAGAGTAAACTATACATGAAATTATTTTCTGCAACATTAGTGCTTTTTGCACTATTTTTTACTTATAGTGCCCATGCACAAACTGAAAAAGATTCTCTTTCTACAGCTTCTTTTCAAAAAGATAAAGAATACATTTTAGGAGGAATTTCTGTAACTGGTTTAAAAAAATTTAGTGAAGAAACCGTAAAAGTATTTACAGGTTTAAGAAATGGACAAGTCATTAAACTACCAGGTGATAAACTAACAAGTGCCATTAAAAAATTATACGAAAGCAAGCAGTTTAGCAATGTAGATGTATATTTAGCAAGGTTAGATGGCAATACTGTATATCTTCAGTTTGATGTGCAAGAACTACCACAATTAAACACTATTGATATTGTTGGAATCAGAAAATCGAAAGCAAAAGATCTTTTAAAAGAGGCAGATTTAAAAGTTGGTGCCATGGTTACTGATAACTTAAAAGTAACTACTAAAAATTATTTTACTAAAAAATATACAGACAAAGGTTTCTTAAAAACAAAAGTTAATTTAGATATTCAAAAAGATACATCTGATATTAACACTGTGAATATGAAAGTTTTTATTGATAAAGGATCCAAGATAAAAATTAAATACATTTTTTTTAACGGTAACAAAGCCTTTACAAACAAAAGGCTTAGAAAAGCAATGAAAAACACCAAAGAGAAAATGCTTGGTCGTTTTTGGAAAGCATCAAAATATATAGAAGAAGACTATCAAGAAGATTTAGAAAATATTATCAAAGAATACAGTAGAGAGGGTTATAGAGATGCACGAATTTTAAGCGAAGGTATTTCTTGGAATGATGATAACACCATCAATATAAACATCGATTTAGAAGAAGGTAAACAATATAGGTTCTCTGAAATATTATTTGTTGGTAATAAAGAATATACTGATGAACAATTAAGCAGCATTTTAAGAATTGATAAAGGTGATGTTTATAATGGAGAAGTTTTAAAAGAACGTGTAAAAGGCGATGGTTCACCAACTTCAGAAGATTTATCAACTATGTATCAAGATAGTGGATTTTTATTCTCGCAAGTAAATGCTGTAGAAACAAAAGTAGAAAATGATTCAATTACAGTAGAAATTAGAATTAGAGAAGATGAAAAAGCTAGAATTAGAAAAGTAACTGTTTCTGGAAACGATAAAACAAATGACCATGTTATTTTTAGAGAATTACGTGTAAAACCAGGAGATTTATTTAGTAGAAGTAATATTATTAGATCTATTAGAGAAATTGGTCAATTAGGATTCTTTGACCCAAATGTATCTCCAGATGTTATTCCTGATTATCAAAACAAAACAGCAGACATCGATTTTACAGTAATCGAAAAAGGTGGTAGCCAAATAGAATTACAAGGTGGTTATGGTGGAGGTGCCTTTATTGGTACTTTAGGGTTGTCTTTTAACAACTTTTCTATAAGAAATCTTTTTAACAAAGAAGCATATGCTCCATTACCAATGGGAGATGGTCAAAACCTAGCACTTCGTTTGCAAACAAGTAGAACATTTAGTACCTATAGTTTTTCTTTTACAGAACCTTGGTTAGGAGGCAAAACACCACAATCGTTATCATTTTCTATCTATTCATCAAATCAATATCAACTTAACCCACAAACTTTTGATGTTGATAGAAGTAGAAGTTTAGGAATTGTTGGAGCATCTATTGGTTTAGGAAAACGTTTACAATGGCCAGACGATTTTTTCCAATTATCTCAAACAGTAAGTTACCAAAGTTTTAAACTAAATAATTATGGTTTTAATGTTGGTGGAAATATTTTAAGTAATGGTACTTTAAATAACCTATCATATAATGCAACTCTTTCAAGAAACTCTGCAGGACCAAGTTTAATTTTCCCAACATATGGATCGGAATTTTCTATCGGAGTTAAAGCAACGTTTCCTTATTCTTTAGTAAATAATAAAGATTATACTATTCCAGATGGATTATCAGAAGCCGAAACAAGTGCTGCAATTGCTGATAAATATAAATGGTTAGAATATTATAAATTAAGTGCTAAAGGAAAATGGTACACAGCATTTACAGATAAATTGGTATTAATGACAAATGCTGAAATGGGATATTTAGGTTTTTATAATGATGCTGTTGGTTTATCACCATTTGAAAGATACTTTGTTGGTGGAGATGGAATTGCCGTTTTTCAATTAGATGGTAGAGAAGTTATTGGTTTAAGAGGATATGAAAACAACAGATTATCGCCTTTAGAAGGTGGTTCTATCTATAATAAATTTCAATTAGAACTTAGATATTCTATTACAGATGCTCCTTCTGCATCGATTTATACATTAGGTTTTTTAGAAGCTGGTAATTCTTATGACAATTTTGAGACATTTAATCCGTTTGAATTAAAACGTTCAGCTGGAGTTGGTGTTAGAATATTTATGCCTGCTTTTGGTTTATTAGGGATTGATTTTGCTCACGGTTTTGATCCTTTACCTGGTTTTACAGAAAAGTCTGGCTGGCAAACACATTTTATTATCGGAAGACAATTCTAGAAAAACTGTACATTTGTAATGTCGAAAGTTTTTTTGGCACGGTTTTTTCTAAATACATTATACAAATGAAAAATTTATTTTTATTCATAGTTCTTTTATTTACGGTTTCAACTTCTTGGTCGCAAAGAGGTCAAATTATTGCTTATATAGATATGGAGTATATTCTAGAAAATGTTCCTGAATATATACAAGCACAAAATACCTTAGACGCTAAAGTTGCTAAATGGAGAAAAAATTTAGATGAACAAGCACGGTTTATTGAAGTATTAAAATCTGATTTAGCAAATGAAAAAGCAATTTTAACAAAAGATTTAATTGAAGAAAAAGAAGAAGAAATTACAATTAAACAAGAGGAATTAAGAAGATTAGAATCTTTGTATTTTGGACCTGATGGAGATTTATTTTTGGTTAGAAAACAATTGGTAAAACCAATACAAGACCAAGTTTATAATGCAATTCAAAGTATTGCCGCTAGAAAAAAATATGATTTTGTTTTTGAAAAATCAAGTGATTTAGTCATGCTTTATTCAAATAAAAAATACGATATTAGCGACCTTGTTTTATCGACCATAGACAGAACAAGGTTAATAGGAGAAAAGAAGGAAGCACAAGAAGAAAGAAGAAAACAAAATAATAGTGCATCAACAAAAGAACTATCTGAAGAACAAAAAGAATTAATAGCCAAAAAAACAGCTGATAAAGAAGCCCAGATAGAAGAAAGCAAAAACAGACAAATAGAAGCTGTTAAAAAGAAGGTTGCAGCGCAAGAAGCTAAAAAAAAGGAATTAGAAGATAAAAAGAAAGCTCGCTTAAAACAACGAGAAGAACAAAGAAAAATTCTAAGAGAAAAAAGAGCAGCTGCACAGAAAAAGAAAGAAGAAGAGCAAAAGAAGAAAGAAAAAAAACAAGAAGAAGATAATTAATATAAAAGTCAAGAATAATAATTAAATTAAAACAAGAATGAAAAATTTTAAAACGTTACTATTAATTGCTGTATTTACTTTAGGTTTAGGTGGTGTTGCAAATGCACAAAAGATGGGTCATATAGACTTTGAAAAGCTAGTAGCTGAAATGCCGCAAACAAAAAAATTAAAGCAAGATATTGAAAAGTTAGGTAAAACTTACCAAGAGGAAGTTGAAGGGATGGCAAAAAAATTAGATGCCAAAATGAAAAAATACCAAGCTGAACAAAATGCTCAAACAAAAGAAATTAACGAAATTAGAGCACAAGAAGTGCAACAAGAAAATGCAAGATATGAGCAGTTAAGACAAACTGCGTATCAAGACATGCAAAAGAAGCAAGCAGAAGGTTTAGAGCCTATTATAGAAACTGCTCAAAAAGCAATTGATGAAGTTGCTACTTCTAAAGGTATCTTATATGTATTAGATTCTTCTATGGGTAAAGGTTTATTAGTAAGCAAAGGAGAAAACCTTTTTGCAGCTGTAAAAGCTAAATTAGGATTCTAAAAAAAACATTTAAAATGTATTTTAAAACCTACTTTTTTAAGTAGGTTTTTTTATTTTTACAAGTATATGAAATCAACTAATTTTCCTATTGGTATTTTTGATTCTGGTATTGGTGGTACTTCTATTTGGAAAGAAATTACAACACTTTTACCAAATGAGCATACCATATATCTTTCTGATAGTAAAAATGCGCCTTATGGAGAAAAAAGCAAACAAGAAATTATTGATTTATCTGTAAAAAATACAGAATTTTTATTAGCCCAAAATTGCAAACTTATTGTTGTGGCTTGTAATACTGCAACCACAAATGCTATTCAATATTTAAGAGAAAAATATAACGTTCCTTTTATAGGCATTGAACCTGCTATAAAACCAGCTTCCTTAAAAACTAAAACCAATAAAATTGGTATTTTAGCCACTAAAGGAACTTTAAATAGTGCGTTATTTGAAAAGACTTCTAGTACAATCAACAAACAAATAATTGTCAAAGAAACTATTGGAACTGGCTTGGTTGAACTCATAGAAGAGGGTCAAATAAATTCTGACAAAATGAAAAGCTTGCTTTCCTTATATATCAATCCTTTGTTAAACGAAGGTGTAGATTGTTTGGTTTTAGGGTGCACACATTATCCCTATTTAATTCCACAAATAAGAGAACTTGTTGGTAATAAGATAGAAATTATAGATTCTGGTCAAGCAGTTGCTAAACAAACAAAAGTAGTTTTAGAAAAAAATTTACTCTTAAAAACTGATACTAAAAAGGGCAAACATCAATTTTACATCAATAAAAATAAAGATGTTTTAGCCATGATGATTTCAGAAAAAAGTGATTTTATAAGTATTGATGAAAAAGAGTTTTAAAAACCTCCAAAAGCAGCATTAATATTAGGACAAGCAGCAGCTCTAGGCTCTTTAGTAAATAAATTGATTCCAACAGTTACTTGATGAAAACCAGTTGTTGTTAAAACGGTTTCATTCATTTGATTTGTATACGTGTAAGAAAACAATAAGTTTTGGTAATTTAAACCAATAATTGGCGATATAAATTGTGCGTTTTCAATTGCATTTGCATCAAAACCTCTTCTGTAAGACAAAGCTGCCCATAGTTGAGATTTAGATAAATTTTTGTAAGCTTTTATGTTAAAATCTGCAATTCTTTGTCCTGTTCCTTCTCTAAATTGTAGCATTAAAGAGGGTTCAAATTGAATTGGTAAATCTTCCCCAAAATAGTAACCTGCAGAAAATATATAGTTTCTTAAATCTAAAGGTTCTTGAACATTTAAATTATTTTTTGCTGTAAGTAATAAATTTTTAACGGTAAAATACGATGAAAAACCACCTAAATGATAAGCCATACTAAAATCTGCATTATAATAGCTGGTACTTTCTACTATAGATGCAACAGCAGCATCTCCAGTAAAAGTTCTTTGATCCGATTGATTTTGAACAAACGTAAATGCCAAACCAAATGAAAGTTGGTTAAAAACTCTACCATCACTCATTTGTAAATGATACGCATAACTACCTTGAATTCCTTTTTGTGAATGAAATCCGTTTTTATCATTAAACAACACAAATCCAAAACCTGCATTAGAATATTCGTTAAATTTTGAATGAAAACTTAACGTTTGTAAAGCTGGTGCATTCGGAATTCCTGCCCATTGTTGTCTTGCTGTAAAACGCAGTTTACTAGAGTTACCAATACCTGCTGCAGAAGGATGTACTAAATAAACATTGTCAGAAAGATAATCTTGATAAATTGGTAATGTTTCTTGAGAAATACCTTTTAATGAAAAAAGAAATAGAAAAAGTAAAGAAATCCTAGAGTACAATAACTTCATTAAAAATAAATTAATTTTAGATTTCAAATATATTGATTTAAAAAGAATAATTTCTTTTTAACTGAAAGTTTTAACACAATAAAAAACGATTAATTTACTGTTTTGGTATGTAATATTTTAATTTTCAATTTTTAGAAAAATCACATAAAACGGAAAATCATTTATATATTAATCGATAAAGATTACTTTTACTTTATTTGATTATATTGCATAATCTTAAAAGAATAAAGTTTTTAAACAAAAATAAAATGATTGTAATTCATAAAAGCTTACTTTTTATCTGATGAAACTATTATAAATAGCAACATGAAACTTTTAACCTCCCCCACCAAAATGAAATTTAGAAATAAAATAGCTTTTATTAGTGTTTTTCTTGTTTTTAGTTTTCTTTTTAACCTTTATGCTACTAAAATTAATTTTTCTTTTTTAGATATTTTTTTAGCGCCAACTGCAACTATAAGTTCAACTACAAATAATGGTTGTGCAGATGTGGAAAAAGATATTATTTTCACAGCCTCTGGAGGTAGTGCTCCATATACTTTTACCTATCAAATAAATGATGGTTCAGCAACAACCATACAATCAACAAATGGAGATATAGCAACACTACAATATTCAAACCCAGCTGTTGGAAATTATACATTTAAATTAACTAAAGTTGTTGATGCAACTGGTGCTCAAACAAATTTAAATCAAGAAATAATAATTACAATAAATCCATTACCAACAGCAGATTTTACTTTTAATGATAGCGCTTGTGCTGGAGAAACTGTTCAATTTAATGCAACTGAAACTGGTGCTGCTCCTTTTACTTACAGTTGGGATTTTGCAGACGGAACTATATCAACATTAAAAAACCCAACACATGTTTTTGAGGGTATTTTAGGTTGTGATACCAATAATTATGATGTAAAATTAGTAGTTACTGATGCAAATGGTTGCTCTACTACAAGAATTCAAAGAGTTACTATAAAGCAAAAACCAGATATTGAATTTATAGATGCCAATTTTAATGGTTTTAGTAACTGTGGAAATGCATCTGCTTCAAATCCAGATTTTACAATTGATGTTGCTAATAATTCTAACTCTACTTGTATTGATTCGTTTTTTATTGATTGGGGAGATGGAAATGTAGAAAATAATGCAACTTTTCCTATTTCTTATAATTACACGAGTATTGGTGTTTTTAATATGAAAATTAAAGCTACTGGAACTAATGGATGTATCAATGAAGTTTCTTATCAAATTAAAAATGTTAGTAATCCTGCAGGTGGTATTGCAAGTCCAGGAAATACAAGTAATTTATGTTTAGGAGAATCTGAATTGACTTTTCCAATAACAAATTGGGAACAAAATTCACCTGACACCAATTATACTTTAAATTTTGGTGATGGTTCTCCTTTAGAAACGTATACACAAGCAGATATTCAAAATAACAATAGAATTACGCATAATTATTTAAAAGGAAGCTGTAATGAAATAAATGGAGAATTTATTGCTACTTTATCCATACAAAATGCGTGTTCTACTACAGTATCAACAATTAATAACATCACAGTTTTAGAACCATCAATAGCCTCTTTTCAAACAGAGGATATAAATTGTATTAATGAGAGTATCCTTTTTACAAACACATCTATTATTGGTGATAATGTAGATTGTACCAAAGCTGCAAATTTTAAATGGGATTTTGGTGATGGAACAATTATAGACGATATTAGTACAGATGAAGCAACTAGCCAATCTCATATTTATACTAGTCCAGGAAAATATACTGTTTCTTTATCAATAATAAGTAAATGTGGCACAGATGTTTTTACCAAAGAAATTTGTATCGATCCAGAAATTACACCAACATTTTCTGTAAATACAGATGAGGGCTGTATTCCTTTAAATATAACTACCACAAACACCACAGACGAAAGTCAGTTATGTAGCACACCAACTTATCTTTGGGCAGTTACGTATGCAGCAGATAATTGTGGAACAGCAGAAGGTTTTACGTTTACAAACGGAACTAATGAAAACTCAGAAAACCCAGAATTTATTTTTACAAATCCTGGAAAATACGAACTCTTAAAAACAACAACCACAAGTTGTGGAGAGCAAACAGTTTCTAAAATTATCGATGTTAAAAAACCACCAACTGTAACCATAAATCCTATTGATGATTTTTGTGGACCAACAACTATAAATCCTACTGCAAACGTAGAAAATTGCACTGCTGATACAAGTAATATTACTTACAATTGGACTTTTGTTGGGGGAACTCCTGCAAATTCAACTTCTTTAAATCCTGGAGATATTTTGTACACAAATCCTGGAACATATGAAGTTACTTTAGAGGTTACAAGCGAATGTGGCGTATCTAACACAGCAACACAAACCTTTGAAATTTTCGAAAAACCAATTCTTACGAATACTGAGGTAACACAAGAAATTTGTTCTAATCAAACTACATCAGAAATTATAATAACTTCTAATAACGCAACTGCAAGTTATGCTTGGGTTGCAAATGCTAGCGCAAATATTACTGGTTTTATAGCCAATGGAAATTCAAATATAATTCCTGCTCAAACATTAGTTAATAGCGGAAATACACCTGAACAAATAATTTATACTGCAACTGCAACATCTGGAGTTTGTGAAAGTGATCCACTTGAATTTGTAATAACTGTAAATCCTTCTCCAGAAATTTCTAAACAACCAATTTCTTCTGTTGTTTGCTTAGGTGGAAATGAAACTTTTTTAGAAGTGGAATATATTAAAGGAACAGGAACTCCAAGTTATCAATGGTATTCAAATACTGTTAATGCAAATTCTGGAGGAACAGAAATTACAGGAGAAACAACAGCTTCTTACGATGCTCCAACAACGAGTTTAGGAGAAACGTTTTATTATGTTGAGATTTCTTTTGCTACTGGTGGATGCTCATTTATAGTATCTAACACAGCAAGCGTAGACGTTCAACCTCAAATAACCGTAGATAATGTTGCTGCTCCACAAACTATTTGTGTAGATGGAACTGCCAATGAATTAGAAGTCTCTTTTTCTGGTGGAACAGGAAATGCTTCTTACCAATGGTTTTCGAATACTACCAATTCAAATACGGGTGGAACAGCAATTGCTGATGCTACAAATAATACATTTACTCCAAACGAATTTACAACTGCTGGAACTTTTTATTATTATGCAGAAATTTCTTTGGATGGAAATGGTTGTACCTCTGCTTTGAGTGATGTTTTTGAAATAATTGTACTTCCTGACCCTATTATTGATAGTCAACCAATTGTTTCTCAAGAATTGTGTCAAAGTGTAATTCCTACTGATTTATCTGTTTCAGCTTCTGGTGGTTCAGCTTCTGCTAAAACCTATCAATGGTTTATCAATAGTACAAATTCTACAAATGGTGGCACTGCAATTAACGGCGCAAATGCTAATACGTATACTCCAGTAACTACAAATGTTGGCACTTTTTATTATTATGTAGTGGTTTATCAACCTGAATCTGGTTGTGCAGTAACAAGTAATATTTCTGAGTTGATCATTAATGACGCTCCAAATATTACAACACAACCCATTTCTTCTGAAATTTGTTTAGATGGAACTGCAACACCTTTAATAGTTGAATATCAAAATGGAACAGGAACTCCAAATTACAAATGGTTTTCGAATACAACTAATGCAAATTCTGGTGGAACAGAAATTACAGGAGAAACAACAGCCTCTTACACTCCACCAACTTCTACTGTTGGGGAAACTTTTTATTATGTAGAAATTTCTTTTGCTACTGGTGGTTGTTCACTTATTATCTCTGAAACAGCAAGTGTAAACGTGCAACCTCAAATAACAGTAAATCCAATAACACCTGCACAAACTATTTGTATAGATGGAACAGCAAATGAATTAGAAGTTTCATTTTCTGGTGGAACAGGAAATGCTACTTACAAGTGGTTTTCGAATACTACAAATTCAAATACTGGAGGAACAGCAATTGCTAGTGCAACTAACAACACATTTACGCCAAATGCTTTTACAACAGCAGGTACTTTTTACTTTTATGCAGAAATTTCTTTGGATGGAAATGGATGTTCGTCTGCACTTAGTGATGTTTTTGAAATAAATGTAATTCCTGACCCCATTATTGACAGTCAACCAATTGTAGCACAAGAATTATGTAAAAATGCAACTCCTGATGATTTATCTGTTACAGTATCTGGAGGAACAACTTCTGCTAAAACGTATCAATGGTTTATCAATACTACAAATGCTACAACTGGTGGAACTTTAATAAATGCTGCAAATGCTGCTATGTATACTCCAGAAACATCAACTGTTGGTACTTTTTATTATTATGCAATTGTTTCTCAAACAGAATCTGGTTGTAGTGTTACAAGTGATATTTCATCATTAAAAATAAATGAAGCACCAAGTTTTACAACACAACCAACTTCCTACGAAATTTGTTTAAATGAACCTGCAACAACGCTACAAGTTGCTTATCAAAATGGAACAGGTACTCCAACTTATCAATGGTTTTCGAATAATGTTGATGCAAATTCTGGTGGAAATCCAATTGTGGGAGCAACAACAGCTTCTTACACTCCACCAACAAATGTTCTTGGAGAAACTTTTTATTATGCAGAAATTTCTTTTTCTTCTGGTGGATGTTCAAAAATTATATCAAACACAGCAAGTGTTTCTGTTAATGAAATTCCTGTAATTAGTGATGCAGCCATTACAATTTATAGTGAAGCTACTTTTGTTTTTGATCCAACTACTGTTGTAGGAAATGTAGTTCCTGCTGATACAAAATATTCGTGGTCAGCTCCTACTTTTAGTCCTTCAGGTTCAATACTTGGAGCATCAGCAGCAAATTTACAAGATGTAATAAGCCAAACTTTAACAAATACTGGCACAACTCCAATAGTTGTAACCTATGTAATTACGCCAGCAACGTCAAAATGTATTGGAGAAACTTTTGTGGTAGAGGTTACTGTAAACCCAAGCATCAACTCAAATGCTGTGGTTACAAATATTAGTTGTTTTGAAGCTAATGATGGAAGTATTGCTACCAATATTGATGGAGGAATTCCCTTTACAACTGGCAATCCGTATTTAATTTCTTGGAGTGGACCCAATGGATTTACATCCACAGAAACAACCATTACAAATTTAGTCATTGGCACCTATACTTTAAGAATTGAGGATTCCACAGGTTTTATTAAAATTGAAGAATTTGTTGTGACTCAGCCTAATCTTTTATCAATTGTAAAAAATACAGAAAGAAATATTTCTTGTTTTCAAGGAAATGATGGAACTTTAGAAGTAACCATTTCTGGCGGAACTGCTCCTTATATTTACAATTGGACAACTACTAATGGAAGTGGAATTGTACCAAACCAAAAGAATCAAAATACATTAACAGCAGGAAGTTATGCTTTGGAAGTAGTAGACCAAAATAACTGTAAAATTGCAACTAATTTTGTGCTTACCCAACCAGATGGATTGATGGTAAACGCAAATCCTACCCAAGAAATTTTATGTTTTGGTGATGCTGCTGGTGAAATTGAAATAAATGTTTCTGGAGGAACACCTGTTGAAATTTCTCCTGGCGTTTTCGATTATTTATACAGTTGGTCAGGACCAAATGGCTTTGTAAGTGCTTCAAAAAACATTAGTAATTTAATTTCAGGAACATACACAGTAAACGTTACAGATAATTTAGGATGTACAACAAGCACAGATGTTGTGGTTAATCAAGCAACAGAAATTAAAATTGATGTTGCCAAAATTGATGTTACGTGTTATGGAAAAGCAGATGGTTCAATCGACTTAACTGTAACAGGTGGTAAAGAACCTTATCAAATTTCTTGGAGCAATTTTGGAAACGGATTATCACAATCTAACTTAACAGCAGATACCTACACAGCAACCATTACAGATGCTAATAACTGTGTAAAACAAACAACTATTACAATTGAACAACCTATATTTTTTATAGATCCTGTTGTAAAACCAATTTCTTGTAATGGCGAAAGTGATGCTTCCATAGATTTAAATTTAATTGGTGGAGTTGCACCTATTTTAGTAACTTGGAGTGATGATGCAAATGCAGGAGTGCAAAGAAATAATTTGGCAGCTGGTACATATACAGTTACAATTTTAGATAGTGACACAAATCAATGTCCTATTGAGGAAACTTTTATCATTACAAATCCACCAGCAATTGCAGTTTCTACAACTGTTATAAATGCCGAAGATTGTGACATTGCCAATAGTGGCAGTATCAATTTAGAGGTTTCTGGAGGAACTGCTCCCTATACCTTTTTATGGAACACAAATGCAACAACCGAAGATTTAAATAACATTCCACAAGGAGATTATGCTGTAACGATTACTGATGCAAATGGCTGTAGTTTAGATAAACAATTTACTATATTTAGACAAGAACCTTTAAACATTACTTTTACAGAAACTACACTTACAGATTGCGATTTAAAAACCGTTAACAAACAAACCAAAGCTAATGTAACTGGTGGTTATTTGCCATATACCTACACTTGGTCTGCAGGAAATGTTTCTGCAACCGATAATAGTATTATGATTACTGACCAAATTGGTGCGTACTCTTTAACAATAACAGATGATAAAGGCTGTACAAGAACTGAATCTTTTTCAATTGATGTAACAACTCTTGGAGATACAGATTTTAATTATAGTGCTTTTGCTCTTTCAACCTACGATTTTTTATCCATAGAAGATCCTATACAATTTACCAATCTTACCACTGGAGATTACACCAATTTAAAATGGGATTTTGGTGATGGAAGCCCAACAAGCAACGAAGAAAACCCTGTGCATACGTATGATGAAGTTGGTACTTTTACAGTTGCTTTAACAGCCGTATTTACTGCTGGTTGTGTAGAAACTTTTACACGAATTGTAGAGATTACAGAAGGGTATAAATTGGTAAATCCAACTGCATTTACACCTAATGGAGATGGCTACAATGAAACCATAAGACCTTCTCACAGAGGTTTTACAGCTTTAAATATGGTTATTTACGATACTTGGGGAACCACAATTTATACTGAAGAAGGTTTAGATTTAAAAGGTTGGAATGGTTTTGCAGGCGAAAAACCTGCTGAAAATGGCAACTATGTAATGCTTGTAAAAGGCATCACCTTTTTTGGAAAAGAAGTTATAATAAGTTCACCTGTAACACTTTTAAAATAAGATGAAGAAAATCCTCCTTACATTTCTCGTTTTTTTGGGGTTGCAAACGCAAGCACAAGATGTCCTTTTTTCGCAAAACTTTTTAGTACCAGAAACTATAAACACTTCTTTTACAGGAGCAATAAGAGCAACAAAAATTGGTTCCATACACAGATCTCAATGGAGAAATGCAGCTTTTAAAACAAATTCTAGTTTTATGTATTTTGATACTTGGTTTGAAGGTTTTAAAACAGGCTTAGGTGTTTCTTTTTTAAACCAAACAGAAACTGCATCTAGTTACAGTTTTAATCAAATAAACTTAAATTATGCTATGGCTTTTCAGCTGAGTGATACTTGGTTTTTTAGACCTAGTATTTCTGCTGGTTTTGGAATGAAGAATTACGGATTCCAAAATATTTTATTAGAAGATCAAATAAACCTAAACAATAACATCATCAATACAAGTTCTTTAGATCCTCTTTTATTAGCTACTCAAAGAAATTTTTTCGATTTTAGTTCTTCTATTCTTTTTAATAATGATGATTCCTGGATTGGGTTAACCGTAAAACATTTAAACAAACCCAATATTTCTTTAACCGAAAATGGCAATATTCCTTTGGATATTTTCTGGTCTGTACACACTAAATATTACCTTCCTTTTTTAGAGGGAACAAGAACTTGGTTTGCTAGTAAAAGCAAGTTTTATGTACTGGGTAATTTTATGATGCAAGGAGATGTAAACAGATTTGATATTGGCTTTCAATACATTTTTGAAGATCAATTTTCCTTGGGAATTACTGCTGCTACATCACCCATAAAAACCGATGATAATAGTCCACTCATAAACTCTGTAAGCACATTTGCAGGAATTAGATGGCAAGGTTTTAGATTTGGGTATTCTTACGATTTTAACACAACAGAACTCATTAATACAGGAGGAATTCACGAATTCTCAGTAGCCTACGATTTTAGCCTAAATATTAGAGCTTTAAATAGATATAAATGTGTTTCTTATTTTTAGATTGATGATTTAATTTTATTAAATTATTTTTTTTTATTTTTCAATCAAATCTGCTGGTAGTTTATTTTCGAAAATGTATTCATTTTTTGCTTCAGGAATCTGATTATTATGAATAATCAAATTTAAATTATTCTCGAAATATAAATTAACTCCAAAACTAAAATCAATATTTTTAATCCAAACTAATTCTTTCCATTTTATTACTTTTTTTCCTATATACTTTTCAAATTCAGGAAAATAAAACGAAGTCTGTTTTAAGTGATAATTGAATTCTTTATCTTTATAAGAATTCTTTAATTCAGAATAGTTTTCTATTATTTGAATTGTTGTTATTTCATCATTTGAGATAATACTAATCCATTCTTCAAATTTAAGATAACTAACATTAATCATTTCAACCAACTCTCCATTTAGAATAAATGACTGTATCTTACCATTTTCTAATGTTTTACCAATTACAGAATCTAATACTTTCTTTCCATTCATAGTATTATTAAATTAAAATGAAAGCTTCAAAAATTAAATCTATAATTTAATCTTCTTTTACTAAAAAGATTCAAGTTTTTCAATTACCTCTAAATAAAAAAATCTACTCAATCTTCAAAGTTTTTGCAATAGCTTCTAACTCAAAAAGAAAAGCTCTTTTATTTACAGAAGGTGCATACGTAAAACCTTCTACGATTACCAATCTGTTATTTTTTTTGTCGATAACTGTGTAGTTTAAAAAAGGACCCGCCATAAAATCGTTTTTAACTTCCCATTTTCCTCTGGTTTCATAGGCTTTTTTACCATCAATAATGGCATCAAAAGTAAAAGGAGTATACGCTTCTTCAGTAATCATGTGCATGGTTTCTGGGTCAGAACCAGGAATATATTTTTTACCAATACTATTTCTAACAGCAACAATGCTGTCTGAAACTTGACTTTCATCTACCAAAGGAACAGAATATACTAAAATATTATTACTACCAGATTTAGCTATGCCACTCGTTAAATGATTACGTAACCATAAAAATTCTCCTGTATCATCAACTGTTTTAAATTTATCTGGAATTAAAAGTGAAAGTCCTAAATTTTCTAACGTTTTGTAGTTTGCGTTTTTATCTATTTGATCTTTAAAAATATTTTGAGTAAAAGTAATATCTGAATCTAAAAAGATTCTTCTAATTTCTTGTTTGCGTTCTTGAAGAATCTTTATAATACCTGCATCATCTTTGGCTTGCACATACACAACTGTTTGTGGTTTGGCATAAATATTTTTTCTAACCGAAAAGTTTTCTTGTTCTCCTTCAGTAATAATTAAAATATTTCTACTTCCTTTCATCATAGAACTAAAGCCATTTGGAGCCACTTGCGAAACCGATAAAATTGTTTCTGGCTGAGGCAATCCTACCATTAATTCCCCAAAAGAATTTCTAATTTCTTGGCCAATATCTCCTGTCCAATCGCTCATTTTTACAACGACCATTACTTTATTGATTTTACCAATAGACGTTCTTAAAATCTTTTTATCATTTCCTACACAAGAGGCTAATAAAAATGCAATCGTTAGTATTGAAAGTAATTTTTTCATGAGTTTAGTTTTCATTATTATAAGTTAGGTTATCTACTTTTAACACACCAAATATTATTCCATTTTTTTAAATTTCTACTTAAAAAACATCAAATCTTTAAAAATTTTTTATTTGAGTATATTTTGATGAAAAATAGAGATCTTCATCAACTTAAAAAGTTAGGATTTAAACAGATTTTATTAAAAATATAAACTCAAGATATCAATTTAAAAATCTAAATTTAATCAATATTGATTTAGAAAAACATTTATTGCAATCTTTTTGGGTAAATGTACAGTCTTTGCCCTATTTTCAAATTACTTGTTTTCAAGCCATTCCAACGTTTAATATCGCTAACTCTCACTCCAAATTTATCAGCAATTTTACCAAGATAATCACCACCTTTAACTTTGTAACGAATTCGTTTATCCATTTCAAAATATTTAGGTAGCGGTTTTTCTCTTTTGGCATCATCTGCATCAGCTAAAGCATATAATTCAGCTTCTTTGTCTAAAAATTCTGTAATTTTATTACTTGGCAATCTTAAAGCATAATTTCTTTCTTTTATAAAAGGAATAATATCTAATTTATAAGCTGGATTTAAATCCGTTAAAACCTCTTGATCTACGCCAATAGTTTCTGAAATTTGATCGAAGGTAATAGTTCTTTTTACACGAATTGTATCTGTTTGAAAATCGAACATTTTAGGGAGGTCTGAATAAATATTGTGCTCATTTGCATATTCAAAAATATACATTGTTGCATAAAAAGCAGGCACATAACCAGCTGTTTCTGTAGGTAAATAAGGTCTTATATTCCAATAATTGGTAAAACCTCCTGAACGTTTTATGGCTTTTGAAACGTTTCCTGGTCCAGAATTATAAGCTGCCAAAGCCAAATCCCAATCACCAAAAATGGTAAATAATTGGCTTAAATATTTACAAGCTGCAATGGTTGCTTTTACAGGATCATGTCTTTCATCTACATAAGAACTTACTTTTAAATCGAACTGTTTTCCTGTTCCATACATAAATTGCCACAAACCAGCTGCACCAACCCAAGATTTTGCTCTAGGTTTTAAAGCCGATTCCACAATGGCTAAATATTTCATTTCCAAAGGAATATCATATTGATCTAAATACTGCTCAAACATCGGAAAATAGTATTTTGCTTTTGCCATTAAAGCAGGATAATATTTTGATCGATACAATAAATAACTATTTATTACTTTCTCTAAAGCTGGGTTATAGGCTAAATTAAAAGGTGTTTTTTCATTTAAAGCTGCTAATCTTATTTTTAATAAATCAGATGTTACTGCTTGTTTAAAATTACCTGCAATATCTTTATCGTTAATTACATATTCTAACGTATCTAATAATGCCGAATTGAATTTTTGATCTACCAACAAACTATCAATCACTCTTAAATCATCATCCGAAAAAAATAAATCCTTTGGCGATTTTATAATAGAATCTGTTGCAATAACTTCAGCATCCTTTTTTTTAATTGGTACACTATCTTTTTGAGCATAACTAAATAATGAAATACTAACTACTAAAACACTTAAAATTTGTTTCATAAAAATGCTAAAAATCTAATTCTAATGCAATTGGACAATGATCTGAATGTTTTGCTTCTGATAAAATATAAGCTCTTGAAATTTTTTCTTTTAAAGGTGATGAAACCATCGCATAATCCAATCGCCAGCCTTTGTTATTGGCCCTTGCATTTGCTCTGTAACTCCACCAAGAAAATTGTTGCACCTCTTGATTTAGATATCGAAAACTGTCTATAAATCCGTTATTGATAAAATCGCCAATCCAGGTTCTTTCTTCTGGTAAAAACCCAGAAACACCTTTCATTTTTGGGTTATGAATATCAATTTCTTCATGACAAATATTGTAATCGCCACAAATAACCAAATTCGGAATTTCTTGTTTTAAAGTATTGATGTACTCTTGAAATTCATCCATATAATTGAATTTATACCCCAATCTTGCAGCATTTGTGCCAGAAGGAAGGTATAAACTCATTACAGAAACTTCATCAAAATCTACTCGTAAATTTCTACCTTCAAAATCCATCGATTCAATTCCTGTTCCATATTCTATATGATTTGGTTTTTCTTTACAAAAAATAGCTACTGAAGAATAGCCTTTTTTCTGTGCCGAAAACCAATAGTGATAAGGATAACCAGCGTTTTCGAATTCTGATAAATCTAATTGCTCTTTGTGTGCTTTGGTTTCTTGAATGCAAATTACATCTGGATTTGCAGCTTGCAACCAATCTAAAAAGCCCTTTTTTAAAGCAGCTCTAATTCCGTTTACATTGTATGATATTATTTTCATTGGCCCCTTTTAAATTCCCCAAAGGGAAAAATACTCTTGTGTTAATTATTTTTGTTTTTTACTTTCAAGAAATTACTCTAAAATTATTGGTTTCTTCAAAAACACCCAAGTAATTTGTGTTTTTTCTCCTGTTTCTGTTATTAATTTCTTTTTTCTTGGGGATAAAATAATTGCCAAAAAAGAAGAAATACTTGTTCTAAAAAGTATATGATCTACACTTAGAAAAAAATCAAAAATGAAAATAAAAAAAATAGTTAATATAAAAATAACCAGATAAGGTTTGTTTGCTAAGTATTGCATGCTTAAATTCTATACTTTTTTATCGATTACCTTTTTAAAAAATAACCATTTAATTTGTTCTTCTTCTCCATGTTGTTTTTCAACTATTTTAACTTTTGGTGATAAAACAAACGCTAAAGTAACAGCAATAGTTGTGCTAATTACCATATTCTCAACTTTAAAGCCTTTTTCAATTATCAGCAAAAAAACAACAACTAATAAAGGAGTAATTAACCAATATGTTTTTTTAAATAGTTTCATTTTTTTTTAAATTTTGAGTAAGAAAAGTCCTTTCCTTTGGAAAGGATTTAGGATAGGATCATTTCAGGAATTTCTCCATTTACGATCAAAGTTCCTTCAGTAGCATTTTGAATTTCCTCAACAGAAACTCCTGGTGCTCTTTCTAACAAATGAAACGCGTTATCTTTTACCTCTAAAACTGCTAAATTGGTAACTACTTTTGTAACACAACCTACTCCTGTTAAAGGCAAAGAACATTGTTTTAAAATTTTAGATTCGCCTCTTTTATTAGTGTGCATCATAGCCACAATTATATTTTCTGCAGATGCTACTAAATCCATTGCTCCACCCATTCCTTTTACCATTTTACCTGGAATTTTCCAGTTGGCAATATCGCCATTTTGAGAAACTTCCATAGCTCCTAAAATAGTTAAGTGAACGTGTTTACCACGAATCATGGCAAAACTCATAGAAGAATCAAAAAAGCTTGCTCCAGGCATTGTTGTAATAGTCTGTTTACCAGCATTTATAATATCTGCATCTTCTTCGCCATCAAAAGGAAAAGGGCCCATTCCTAAAACGCCATTTTCAGATTGAAACTCAACTTCTATGTCATCTCTTACATAATTTGCCACCAAAGTTGGAATACCTATTCCTAGATTTACATAAAATCCATTTTGAACTTCTTGTGCAATTCTTTTTGCGATTCCGTTTTTATCTAAAGCCATAATATTAATTTGATGATTTAGTAATTTTAAAATTTGATAATGCTAATATTGTAAAATTAATTGATTTGAAAATTGGTTAATTTGGTAATTCAAATAATTTCAAATTATTTTTTCGCTCTTACAGTTCTCTGTTCAATTCTCTTTTCATAATTCTTTCCTTGAAAAATTCTTTGCACAAAAATTCCTGGAATATGAATATGATTAGGATCTAACTCACCAACTTCTACCAATTCTTCTACTTCAACTACCGTAATTGTTGCAGCACCACACATATTTGGATTAAAGTTTCTTGAAGTCCCTTTAAAAATTAAATTTCCTGCAGCATCACCTTTCCAAGCTTTTACAAAGGCAAAATCAGCTTTAAAAGCAGGTTCTAAAACATACATTTTTCCATCAAAATCTCTTGTTTCTTTACCTTCTGCTACTTCAGTTCCAAAACCTGCAGGTGTATAAAAAGCAGGAAAACCAGCTTGTGCAGCTCTACATTTTTCTGCCAAAGTTCCTTGTGGCGTTAATTCTACTTCTAATTCTCCTGATAACATTTGGCGTTCAAACTCATCGTTTTCACCAACATAAGAAGAAATCATTTTTTTGATTTGCTTGTTTTGTAATAACAACCCTAAACCAAAATCATCTACACCAGCATTGTTAGATATACAAGTAACATCTCTAACATCTAATTTTACCAGTTCTGAAATTGCATTTTCAGGAATACCACACAAACCAAAACCACCTAGCATAAAAGTCATCCCATTTTGAACTCCTTTTAAAGCATCTTGAACGTTGTTTACTTTTTTATTTATCATTAGAATTATATTTTATTTGTAAATAGATTTAATCTGAAATAACCCATAAAATTAATTATAGGAAGTGATTAAACATTTATTTTATTAAAAATCGGTGTCTAAAGAGGTTCCAATATTTGTATCCTCTGGTTTTTCATCACAATTTATGTTGATTGATAAATTTTCTGGTTTTTCAAAATCTTCTTTACTAATATTTAAAGATTTATCTTCATAACATTTTTGCATAAATAATGCCCAAGTTGGTAAAGCCATAGTTGCTCCTTGTCCCTTTGCAATTCCTGCAAAATGTGTTGCTCTGTCTTCTCCACCAGTCCAAACTCCTGTTGCTAAATTGGGTACAATCCCCATAAACCAACCATCAGATTGGTTTTGTGTTGTTCCTGTTTTACCAGCAATGGCATTTTCAAACTTATAAGGGAAACCTGTTACAGCTCCTCCACCCGATGTCCAATTTGAACGCAAACGAATTCCTGAACCCGATTTTGTAACACCTTCTAATAAATTTAAAATCACATAGGCAGATTCTTCACTTAAAACTTCTTGTGTTTTTGGTACAAAATCTTTTAAAACAGTTCCGTTTTTATCTTCAATTCTTGTTATAATCATTGGTTTTACGCGCAAACCTTTATTAGCAAACGTACTGTAAGCACTTACCATTTCATACAAAGATAAATCTACTGCACCAAGTGCTATGGATGGGTTTGCTTGAATCTCGGTTTCAATTCCTGCTGCTTTTGCCAAACGAACCACATTTTCTGGACCAACTTCATCAATTAATCTAGCAGACATTGTATTTACAGAACCAGCTAAACCATCTTTTAAGGTTAACATTCCTCCATATTCTTGATTTGAATTTTCTGGAGTCCAAGGTTCTGGAATGCCATATTTGCCAACTGGAATTGTATACGGTGTGTTTGGTAACATATCACAAGGCGAACGTCTTAACTGATTAATGGCAGTTGCATACACAAAGGGTTTAAAAGTAGAACCTACTTGTCTTTTTTGTTGTGCAACAGCATCATATTTAAAATGTTTGTTATTAATACCACCTACCCAAGCTTTTATATGGCCTGTTTGTGGTTCTATGGATAACAATCCTGAACGTAAAAAATGTTTATAATATTTAATAGAATCGTTTGGAGACATAATAGTGTCTTTATCTCCTTTCCAAGAAAAGACTTTCATTTTAGTTTTCGTCTTAAAAATTTTATCTATTTCTTTGGAAGATTTACCTGCAATTTTTAAACGTTTATAGCGCTCTGAATTCTTTTTTGCTCTGTCTAAAATACCTTCTGTAAGTTCTTTATCAATATCATAAAAAGGAGCAGTTCTATTATTTTCTTGCTCTTTAAAAAAGTAAGATTGTAAGTTTGCCATGTGTTCTGAAACAGCTTCCTCTGCATATTTTTGCATTCTAGAATCTATTGTTACATATATTTTTAAACCATCACTAAATATATTGTACTCTTCACCATTTGGTTTTGGATTATTTTGCACCCATTTACGCATTACTTTTTGCAAGTGTGTTCTAAAATACGTAGCATACCCTTCATCATGACTTTCTGGTGTATAATTAAGATCTAAAGGTAATTGTTGTAAATTAATTTTTTCACTTTCAGTAATGTAGTTGTTTTTTGTCATTTGTAGTAAAACAACATTTCTTCTTTGTTTTACCAATTCTTCTCTTCTTAAAGGATTAAAATAAGAAGAGTTTTTTAACATCCCAACCAACATTGCAGATTCTTGAATTTCTAATTCTTTAGGTTCTTTCCCAAAATAAATTCTTGCTGCAGAACGAATACCCACTGCTTGATTCAAAAAATCGTATTTATTTAAATACATGGCAATAATTTCTTGCTTTGTATATTGCTTTTCTAATTTAGTGGCTACTACCCATTCTTTTACCTTTTGCAGAACTCTTTCCAGTTTATTAGTAGAACGTTCTCCTGTAAATAACATTTTAGCTAACTGTTGAGTTATTGTACTTGCACCTCCACTTCCAGGTTTAATAACAGCTCTAGCTGTTCCTCTATAATCGATGCCAGAATGTTCGTAAAAACGCTCGTCTTCTGTTGCTACCAATGCACTTACCAAATTGTCTGGCAACTCACTAAATTTAATTGGAGTTCTATTTTCTGTTGCATATTTACCAATAGTAACACCATCTGCAGAAATAACTTCGGTAGCTAAATTGGTCTGTGGATTTTCTAATTCTTCAAAAGTTGGTAAAGCTCCTAAACCACCTACTGAACCCGCAAAAAATAATCCTACAAAAAATAACAATCCTCCTAAAACGATTGCCCAGAACCAAATGATATATTTCTTAAAACTTGTTGTTGCTTTTGTTTCCATAATAAAATTTCTTCTCAACAGTATTGAGATTTTTTAATTTGATTTCCTTTATATATGTTGATAATGCATCAGTAAAAGGAAAATTACTCTACTTTTTCGATACTAAAACCAACATCTTGCACTCCTTCTAAAATTGGCATTGCTTTTACTTCGCCATTTTTACGCATTGCATGTTGTATGTTAAAAATATACTTTCCTGATTTTGGAAAAACCTTTTCTTCTTTATAAAATAACTTATTCTCTTTGATGTCTGTAAAACCTTTTCCTAGATAATTACCAGCATTATCTGCCATTTCATATTGCAGCGTATCTATAATTTTATCTCCATTAGGGAAATTTAAGGATGTAATTACATATAAATTACTGTATGCGTATTCTTTATTATTTCTAATATTGATAAACAGATTTTTTGGTGAAATAGTATCTTTTATATCAAACTCAAAAGAAACATTTTGATGCGCTTCCCAATTTCCATTTGGTATTGATTCGTATGCTGTAAAAGTGATTTTATCATTACAAGACACAAAAAACAGCACTGCAATTAAAAAAAATAAATGCTTATTTTTCTTGAGGGCTTTCTCCATTTTTAGGCTTGTTATTATTTCTGTTTTTATTATTTCTTCTGGGTTTATTTGGTTTTGAGCCTTCAGCTTTTGGCTGATTTGGTTCATTTGAATTTTTTGGTTTATTTGGTTTCCTATCAGTTTTTGGTCTCGGTTTTCTTTTTGGTTTATTATTTGCTTTTGGCTTATTTACATTACCTTCTGCTTTTGGTTTCTGATTCGGATTCCTTTTCGGTCTTCTTTTTTGTGGTTGGCTTTGTGTATTTTCTTTTGAAGAGTTAGCAGTAGCTACAGCCGTTTTTTTATTTCTTTTATTCCTATTATTTCTTCTTTTACTATTTTTGGGTGTATCAAAACGTGTTAAACTATCTTGCCCAACTGCATCTTCAAAATCTACCTTTTGGGGAATTTCTATTTCAGATTCATATTCTTCTAACGGAATAGATTTCTCGTTATTTTTATTTAATTCGATTATTTCTTGAACTTGATCTAACGTTAATTGAAACCACTTAAAACGCTCTTCTTTATACGTGTACCAAAGATGCTTTTTAAAAATATCCATCTTTACAAAAACGGCATCTCCTTTTTCTGTTTTTAAAACAACATCTTGTTTTGGAAACGCTTTTAAAGCATCTAAATAGGTATCTAATTCAAAATTTAAGCAGCATTTAAGCTTGCCACATTGTCCTGCTAACTTTAACGGATTTAAAGATAATTGTTGATAACGAGCAGCAGATGTGCTTACTTTCCTAAAATCTGTTAACCAAGTAGAACAGCACAATTCTCTTCCACAAGAACCAACTCCACCTAATCTTGCAGCTTCTTGCCTAGCACCTACTTGTTTCATTTCTACACGAATTGAAAAAGCACCTGCTAAATCTCTAATTAACTGTCTAAAATCTACTCTAGAATCTGCTGTGTAATAAAAAGTGGCTTTATTTCCATCTCCTTGATATTCCACATCAGAGAGTTTCATTTGCAAGCCTAATTTGCCTAAAATTTCTCTTCCTTTTCTCTGAGTTTCTTCTTCTTTGGCTCTGGCAGCTTGCCAAATATCGATATCTCTTTGGTTTGCTTTTCTGTAAATTTTCTTTACATCCTCATGATCTTCGGTAATTTTGCGTTTTTTCATTTGCACTTTTACCAATTCTCCTGCTAAAGAAATTGTACCAATATCATGCCCAGGAGAACCTTCTACAGCAATAATATCGCCCATTATTAAGGGTAAATTATCTACATTTTTAAAAAAATGTTTTCTTCCGTTTTTAAAACGTACTTCAAAAATATTGAATCTCTCTTGTCCACTTGGTAAACTCATATTAGAAAGCCAATCGAAAACAGCTAGTTTTTCGCTTCCACTTCCACAGGTTCCTGATCCACAGTTACCATTACTTTTACAACCTTTTGGTACGCCATTTTCTGTTGTACCACAACTTCCACATGCCATTTTAAGTATATATTTTTATCCGTTTTTAATTGATAACAATTTGTAATTATTGTAGATGCTACAAAAAAATTGCTAACTATTTTAAAAACGTATGATTTATAATTTGATTATCAAGCTGATACAAAATCACAACTTAATTTTCACTAATTCGTAAATATACGTATTCTTTAAGAATGAAAAAATAGGTAAAAGAAAGTAATCTGAAACTAGTTTTTCATTTTTTGATACTTCAAATCTAGTTTAAAAGCTTGTTTCATGATTCTTGTTTTTAGAATTTGATAGGATTGAATTAGAATTCGTAAAACATTTAAGTTTTTAGCAAAAAAAGAGGTCGTCTAAAAAGCATTTTTTAGGCGATTTTTATTTTGTTAATTTTTTCTTGCGATTTTTTAAGAATGATTTAAAAAATACTCAGATTTAAAAAAAGTATAGTTTTTCTAAATAGTTAAACTGTACTTTTTTAAGTTATGTGCCATTGCAATTAACCCTATTTCAACATTTACTTTACGGGTTCCTCTTAGCATAAATCGTTTAAAGTTCATGTTTTGTTTGATATTTCCAAAAACAGCTTCTACATCCCAACAGCGTTGTTTTCGCTTTGCAATGCCTTGTTCAGAGTTGAGTAATATTTTAGCTTTTGATTTTAATCGTATTAAATTATAATTCCTTTCTATAACTCGATTTGTTTTTGATTTATGACATAGTGTTCTTAAAGGGCAACCTTTACAGTTTTGTGCTTGGTATCTGTGTATTTCTTGGATAAATCCGTTCTTAGTATTTCTTTTATAAGTATCTATAAGTTTCATTTCTTGTCCTATAGGACAGTAATAAAGATCTTTCTCTCTATTATAATGTAATTCATTAGGATGGAAAGGATTTGTTTTTCCTCTTTTTTTATCTAATTGCTCTTTATGGAAGTAATTGTATTTTACAAAAGCGGTAATTTCTTTATCTTCTAAATCTGTATAATTTTCTTCACTTCCATAGCCTGCATCTGCTGTGAGCGTCTCTGGAGTTTGGTCATAATTTTCGATATGATTGTTAAGGTGTTCTTTTAAAGTAGTGGTGTCTGCTGTGGTTTGTGCTAAAGTGTAATTGGTAAGGTATTGATTGTTGGTAGAGGCTTGTATATTATAGGCAGGTTTGAGTTGTCCATTTTGCATATGATCATCTTTCATTCGCATAAAAGTAGCGTCATTATCAGTTTTACTATAACTATTTCTACCCTGTAAAATAGCTTCTTGTTTTTCATATTTCGCTAAATTAGCTGGCCAGTTTTTCTTGGCATAATTCAGCTTCTGCTTTACTTTTTTATCAATTACTTTGCCTTGTAAAACTTCATTTATTTTATCAATTGTAGCTTCAACTTGCTCCGCATTTATCTGCTCAAAATCTGGTGTATTGGGTATATGTTGTTCCTCTTTGTAAACCTTCTCTACATAAGACCAAAGCTCTTTCAACTGTTTTTCAATGCGAGTTTTACTGGTTTTAATAGATTTACCCCAAACAAAAGTATAGCGATTTGCATTGGCTTCTATTTTAGTACCATCTACAAAAATATCTTTTAAACTGATAACTCCTTGCTCAACAAGCAGTAAAACTACTTGATGGAATATGGGCTTGAAATGTTCTTGAAGTCTTTTACCTCTAAAATCATTAATTGTGTTATGATCAGGTTTGTTTTGTCCACTTAACCACATAAAATGGATGTTCTCTGATAAAGCTTGTTCTATTTTTCTTGAAGAATATAAATTACGTAAATAAGCATAAATTAATATTTTTAGCAACATTCTTGGGTGATAGCTTGAGGTGCCTCCACCTTTATAACTCTCTTCTAATTTACTAATATCTACATGGTCTATAATCGTATTAACAATACGAACTGGATGATTCTTTGGAACTAAATCATCATAACTGGGAGGTAAAAGACTCAACTGATCTTGAGTGTAAGTCTTAAAAACAACTTTTCTGCTCATTCTTAAAAATACGAAATTCTTTAAAAATTTGCAAAAAAAAAGACTGCCTTTTCAGACAGCCTCTTTTAAATTGAATTAAACTTTACGCTTTAATTCTTACTACTCCTTTTTCAATTATTTTTTAATTTTTAATGATTCTTTTATTAATTGCACCTTTATCTGTAGAAATTTTTATAAAATAAATTCCTGCTGATAAGTCTTCAACATTTAAAATTGTGTTTTTGGTAACCTTTAATTTTTTACCAATTGCGTTAAAAATTTCTACTTTATTTAACACTAAACCATTAGACAAATTAATTTCTACAAAAGTACTCACTGGATTAGGGTAAACTGCAATATTTACATTTAAGAAATCTTCTATAGAAAGTGCTTTACAAGATAAATTATAGGTCGCTGTTTCATCTTTTATCCATTTTGTATTTCCTATTGCATTTTCTACATTGTCAACTTCAATACAAGTTAAGTTTGGATTTCCAGAAACATCTAAATCAACTATTCTATCATTGTTTCCGTTCTTTAAAATTAATACCGTTAATCTATTATTACTAGCATCAATTTCTGTAATGTTAACAACTTCAGAAATATCAATTTCTTCAATTAAATTATTAGCAACAATTAGTTTTTTAACATTATTTTTACTTCTGTTAATTTCTCTTTTTTCGCCAGTTGCTTTCGACTGAACCAATACTGAATTTGCTTTTAATAAAGAACTAATATCGGTAATGATATTTCCAGAAATGTCTATTACTTCTGCATTTGTAAACGCCTCTAAACCTTTTACGTTAGAAATATTTTTTCCTTTTAAATCTAAAATACCTGTAAAAGCTTGAGCTTCTTCGTAAGTAACTTTTCCATCACCATCATTATCTAAACCAGAAGTAGTATTTAAGGCAGTATCTAACTCTTCGTCTTCAGTATACACAGTCCATTCAGCATTACAATCTGTATTGTAATTAGCAGTTGCGTCTTTTGCAATCCAAGTTGAGTTTGAAAAATCAACATCATCAACAGCAATACAAGCTAAATCAGGATTTTCTGTAATATCAAAAGTAGTTATCAAACTATTTGTACCATTTCTTAAAAACACTCTTTCCATTTTATTGTTATTTAAAAGTAATGTAGTAAGATTTACATTTTGATTGATATCAAAATTGATGATATTGTTAAAACTTGCATCTAAATATTCTAATTTGGTATTTTTAGTTACATCTAAACCTGTTAAACTGTTGTTTTTGAGATACAATTGCTTTAAGTTGATGTTTCTTGAAATATTTACCGAAGTAAAGTCATTATCCATTAAACCTAAATGTTCTAGATTTACAAGATTTGCAAGGTTTAGTGTTGTCAATTCATTAAAATCAACCGTTAAAACTTTTAGATTTGTAGTTTTTGATACATCAATTGTTATTAATTGATTTGCACCAACACCTAAAGTAGTTAAAGCAATGTTGTTTGTAACATTTACACTTGTAAGTTGGTTGTTATCCGCTTCAACATGTGTTAATTTTAGGTTTTTAGAAAAATCTAAAGTTTTAATTGTATTGGCTCTACAGTAGAGTTTTTCTAAATTTAAGAAATCTTCAATACCTGTTAAATCTGATATATTCTTATTTGAAACATCCAATTCAGTTATACCTAAAATATCAGCTGTTTTTACTTGACCGTTAATTATACCATCAGTATCATAACCTTGATCTATTAAAGATTGCTCAAAATTATTATTTGGAACAAGAGTTATAGCTGGATTTACCACTAAAGCATATACCAATTCTTGACTACAACCATTCGCATCTACAATAATGATATTATAAACTACAGTATTGCTATTAGTTAGAAAATCATTTAAAAACTGTTGATTGACATTGTTTTCATTTGCAGTAAATATTGGCCATGTGCTACTATCTGCAGGATCTACGCCTTCTGTTGTTGCACTTGAGAAAAAGTTTCCTATAAATGCACCTCTTGTTGTAAAAGTTACTGTGTAAGGAGCTGTACCTGAAACAATATCAAAATTGTTCATCGTAACTGCTTCTCCATTAAATGTCAATTCTGTTGGGTTTAAAGTGCCTACTTCTAAAGAACCTTCCACTAATGGACAACTATCATCAACATCTAAAACACCATCATTGTCATCATCCTCATCACAAACATCTCCTTGTCCATCTCCATCTGTATCTAACTGATCTGTATTGGCAGTCTCTATACAATTGTCAACATCATCATTGATCCCATCTCCATCTGTGTCTGGTGCATTTCCTGGATTTACCACTAAAGCATATACCAATTCTTGACTACAACCATTCGCATCTACAATAATGATATTATAAACTACAGTATTGCTATTAGTTAGAAAATCATTTAAAAACTGTTGATTGACATTGTTTTCATTTGCAGTAAATGTTGGCCATGTGCTACTATCTGCAGGATCTACGCCTTCTGTTGTTGCACTTGAGAAAAAGTTTCCTATAAATGCACCTCTTGTTGTAAAAGTTACTGTGTAAGGAGCTGTACCTGAAACAATATCAAAATTGTTCATCGTAACTGCTTCTCCATTAAATGTCAATTCTGTTGGGTTTAAAGTGCCTACTTCTAAAGAACCTTCCACTAATGGACAACTATCATCAACATCTAAAACACCATCATTGTCATCATCCTCATCACAAACATCTCCTTGTCCATCTCCATCTGTATCTAACTGATCTGTATTGGCAGTCTCTATACAATTGTCAACATCATCATTGATCCCATCTCCATCTGTGTCTGGTGCATTTCCTGGATTTACCACTAAAGCATATACCAATTCTTGACTACAACCATTCGCATCTACAATAATGATATTATAAACTACAGTATTGCTATTAGTTAGAAAATCATTTAAAAACTGTTGATTGACATTGTTTTCATTTGCAGTAAATATTGGCCATGTGCTACTATCTGCAGGATCTACGCCTTCTGTTGTTGCACTTGAGAAAAAGTTTCCTATAAATGCACCTCTTGTTGTAAAAGTTACTGTGTAAGGAGCTGTACCTGAAACAATATCAAAATTGTTCATCGTAACTGCTTCTCCATTAAATGTCAATTCTGTTGGGTTTAAAGTGCCTACTTCTAAAGAACCTTCCACTAATGGACAACTATCATCAACATCTAAAACACCATCATTGTCATCATCCTCATCACAAACATCTCCTTGTCCATCTCCATCTGTATCTAACTGATCTGTATTGGCAGTCTCTATACAATTGTCAACATCATCATTGATCCCATCTCCATCTGTGTCTACTGGTGTCGCTGAACAAGAACCCCAAACAGGCTTATTAGCTTCTTCTAAAACAGAATTTGTTGAAAAACTGTCTGGTTCAGTTGTAATATTAGTAACACACCAACCACTTAAATTTTGATTAAAAGCAGTTGCGTCACGAAATATTCCTGCCATGTCAGTAACACTAGACACATCCCAAGAACTGATATCTTGATTAAAAGTAGACGCAGAGAAAAACATAAACCTCATGTTAGTTACGCTAGAAACATCCCAAGAACTTATATCTTGATTAAAGCTAGTCGTTAATCCAAACATAACACTCATATCTGTAACGCTAGAAACATCCCAAGTGCCTATATTTTGATCAAAAGCGCTTGCTTTTTGAAACATATAACTCATGTTAGTAACATTGGATACATTCCAACCACCTATATTTTGATTAAAAGCGCTTGCTTCATTAAACATATAACTCATGTTAGTAACATTGGACACATTCCAAGAACTTATATCTTGGTTGAAAGCAGATGCATATTGAAACATTCCAAACATGTTAGTAACACCAGATACGTCCCAAGAATTTAAATTTTGATTGAAAGTAGAAGCACCAAAAAATATGTTTTGCATATTAGTAACACTAGATATATTCCAAGAACCTATATTTTGATTAAAAACAGGTGCAAATTGAAACATACCGCCCATATTGGTAACATTGGATACATTCCAAGAACCTATATCTTGGTTAAAAGCAGATGCTTCATAAAACATATTATTCATATTAGTAACATTAGAAACATCCCAAGAACCTATATCTTGGTTAAAAGCAGTTGCACGAAACATCCCATTCATAACACTTACACTAGAAACGTCCCAACCACTAATATCCCCATTAAATACAGTTGCACCTAAAAACATTCTGTACATATTAGTGACATTTGAAACGTTCCATTCATTTAGATCTTGGTTAAACGAAGTGGCATTTCGAAACATCCATTCCATAGTAGTAACATTGGAAACATCCCAAGCACTAATATCATCATTGAAATTGGTCTTATCTTCAAACAAATAAGACATATTTGTAACAGCACTCACATCCCAATTACTGATGTTACCATATGTTGTAGTTGCAACTGTTGGGTCTGCTACCCACTCATTTACTGCTGTTTGAATATTGGCTTGTGTTATTGTTGTTTGCGCTTTTAGTGTATGAACCGCAAGAAATAAGGTAAAAAAAACGAATAAAAAAGTAGTTTTAATCTTCATTTGTAAATTTTTTATAGTAAGTTTTAAAAATAACAAGGGTATTTAAGGTCTTTAAAAAAATGTTATGAAACCCTACTTTTTTGTTCTGAAGTAAAATGTTTAAATTAAAAAAACTCCTAAAGAAGTTTTTTTGAAGTAAGTATTATAAAATTATAGAACCTACATAAACTCTTTTAGGTTTTCGCTATAATTTTTTGACAATTTAAGTTTCTTATCAGCAATAATTACTTTTGAGGATTCTATTTTATTTATAAAAGCTGGGTTAATAGCAGTACCCCTACTAATTTGAATTAGTGATTTTTCTGGTAATAATTTTAAAAAAGAGGTTAAGGAACATCTAATTATAGTTTCGTATGTTTTAAACCTCAATTTTATATAGACGTGTTCCGCTTCTACATATAACAATTCTGACAAATGAATATTATAAGAACTATTACCAATATTTACGAGTATTTGTTTAGTTTCTTTCGTTTTTTCACTATTAAAAATAATATCTAAAGTAGTTAACAAAGTGGCTTCATTGATAGGTTTATTAATATAACCTGATGGTGATAAATTTTTAATTTTCTCTAGTGTAGTTTTGTCATTGTAAGAGGTTATAAATAAAAAAGGAATACGATAATTAATGTTTAAATATTCAGCCAAATCCAAGCCTGTTTTATTACCAGACAACGTAATATCTATTAAAACTAAATCTACAGCAGCTGTTTTTAAAATAGCCTCTGCACTACTATAATTTATAGCTATTCCTGCACACTCGAAACCATGTTTAATAAGTGCCATTTTTATTTGAGAAGCTATTAAAATTTCATCTTCTACGATTAAAATATGCTTTTTATTTTCTGACATAATTTTTATTGAAAATTCTATTTCTTTTTTAGTTTAATGATGTAAGATGACCCTTTTCTATCTAAACTACCTTCTAACTGTGTTACCATACTTTTAATGATAAATAGCCCCAAACTTGTTGTATTTTCTTTTACTTTAAAAGATTCTCCAGAGTCTGAAAATAAAATAGTAATCCATTCATTCTTTGAGCTAATTTGAACATCAATCTTTAATATTCCATTAATTTTTGCGTGCTCTAAGCTGTTACTTATTAGCTCATTCATTAAAATACCTATAGGCAATGCAGTATCGATACCTACATCAATCTTATCAACTTTTTGATGGTAACTAATTTTTTTGGGTGATAATTGAATTAAGGAATTAGATATTTTATTTAAATACTCTTTTAAGTTATAAAACTTACCCTCAATATTATCCTCAGAATAAATAAACTGCTCATGTGCAATAGCTATAGTAGAAATTCTGTTTTCTAAATTATGAAACTTTTCTAAATAAAATGTATCATTTATTTCTTGGACTTGAAATTTTATAAGACTTATAATTAAAGAAAGGTTATTTTTTACTCTATGGTTTAATTCTTTTAATAAAACTTTCTTCTCTTCTAAATTCTTTGTAAGCGTGTTATTTTTCGTAAAAATATCTTTATTCTTTCGTGTTATTTTTCTATTTTGAATGAAAATAATCGTCAGTAACATTAAAATACCAAATAAAATAGAAATTAGAAATAAATTATTATTTTTTGTTTCTTCAAGCTTTTCATTTGCCTCGAAAATTGCACTGTTTTTAGTTTCAATTTGGTTATTAAAGTTTATCTCAGCTACTCTTAAATTTTGTTTTTCCATGTTCATCTCTATCTCCACTTCATGAAATTTTTTAAAGTAAAACAACGCAGAATCAT
Organism: Polaribacter sp. Hel_I_88; assembly: GCF_000687935.1. Taxonomy (NCBI): domain Bacteria; kingdom Pseudomonadati; phylum Bacteroidota; class Flavobacteriia; order Flavobacteriales; family Flavobacteriaceae; genus Polaribacter; species Polaribacter sp. Hel_I_88. The sequence goes on from NZ_JHZZ01000001.1 coordinate 1,019,654, forward strand.
TTTGATTCAAGTTTTCAAAAAAACTAGATTTTTGCCTAAAAACAACCGTTTTTAAATATAAGTCATTAACATCGGAAACTAATGCTAGTGAAGAGTCTAAATATTTTTTAGCTACTTCAATATTTTTATTTTGCTGATAAGAGTTCACTAAACCATTATACATCAAAATCATAGAACGTTGATCATTTAAAAGCTTAAGGTCTTGTATAGAAGCTTTCATAAACTCCATTCTTTTTTCAAATTGATTACGAGGTACTAAAAAGCCTTGTAGCATTTTACCAATTGAACTTACATCATAATATTTGTTTTTATCACCAAATGTTGCTGCTTTAACCGCGTAAAATTTTGCCAGACTATCGCTTTTTTCTACAGGTTTAAAAATTCGATAATAGGAAGATTTTCTATACAGGTATTTACCATAATGCCTATCTTTTTTCCTTAATTTATAAATAGAATCTAGTATATCAAGTTCATTAAGTGTTTCTTTAGGCAAGTTAGAAACCTCAAAAACAAGTGCTCTTACTACACGTAATCTTACCTCTGCTCTTTGACTAAAACTAGTATTAGAAAAAAATACTTCATCAGAAATTTCTAACGCTTTTGGAAAAGCTGCTATTTGACAAAAAGCTTCTCCTTTTAATGATTTCAGCTCACTTATTTCATGTTCAGATAGTTTAGAGTTTAATAACAAGCTATCTACTTGTTTAATAATAGTAGAACTGTTAAATATTAAAATATCCTTATCTAATTTTTGATATAAATTCTCAAAATTTTGTGAGCATACCAAAAAACTAAAACCGAAAAGTATAGCAGTAAATAGTCTTTTTTTTACACACATCTTTCTTATCTAAAAAGGATTTTTAAATTATTTTTTTTGCTAGAATAGACAAAAAAAAAATAAAATAAAGAAATTTGTTGTGAAAACTTGATATTTGTTCTCAAAAGTTTATTTTCAAAGAACTAAATTACTTTTAAGATTTTAAAATAGCACTTATATCCTTTTTAAAAATTTGATGGCTAATTATTTCTCTTAATTCTTTTTATTCATCAAAAGACATTTGAAATATTTCTTGACAATCTGTAGAACAGGTATTTTTTCATTTTTTTATGAATATGTATTACATTTAAAAAAGAAGAAATAAACTACGTTTGCACAATGGATATGTTATTAAAAAAAATTACACATTAATACTAGTTGGAAAACCTAATGATCTGAAATTTTTTCTGCTTTTAAATAGTTGAAAACAAAGTTTTTACCTGTAATAATTTATTATAAGATTGAAAAATTAATTATAAAACAACCTTTTATCAGCTTTTTAAAAATAAACAAATCCTTCTTTATAAAAAACAAAAGAGGCTGTCTGAAAAGGCAGTCTTTTTTTTTGCAAATTTTTAAAGAATTTCGTATTTTTAAGAATGAGCAGAAAAGTTGTTTTTAAGACTTACACTCAAGATCAGTTGAGTCTTTTACCTCCCAGTTATGATGATTTAGTTCCAAAGAATCATCCAGTTCGTATTGTTAATACGATTATAGACCATGTAGATATTAGTAAATTAGAAGAGAGTTATAAAGGTGGAGGCACCTCAAGCTATCACCCAAGAATGTTGCTAAAAATATTAATTTATGCTTATTTACGTAATTTATATTCTTCAAGAAAAATAGAACAAGCTTTATCAGAGAACATCCATTTTATGTGGTTAAGTGGACAAAACAAACCTGATCATAACACAATTAATGATTTTAGAGGTAAAAGACTTCAAGAACATTTCAAGCCCATATTCCATCAAGTAGTTTTACTGCTTGTTGAGCAAGGAGTTATCAGTTTAAAAGATATTTTTGTAGATGGTACTAAAATAGAAGCCAATGCAAATCGCTATACTTTTGTTTGGGGTAAATCTATTAAAACCAGTAAAACTCGCATTGAAAAACAGTTGAAAGAGCTTTGGTCTTATGTAGAGAAGGTTTACAAAGAGGAACAACATATACCCAATACACCAGATTTTGAGCAGATAAATGCGGAGCAAGTTGAAGCTACAATTGATAAAATAAATGAAGTTTTACAAGGCAAAGTAATTGATAAAAAAGTAAAGCAGAAGCTGAATTATGCCAAGAAAAACTGGCCAGCTAATTTAGCGAAATATGAAAAACAAGAAGCTATTTTACAGGGTAGAAATAGTTATAGTAAAACTGATAATGACGCTACTTTTATGCGAATGAAAGATGATCATATGCAAAATGGACAACTCAAACCTGCCTATAATATACAAGCCTCTACCAACAATCAATACCTTACCAATTACACTTTAGCACAAACCACAGCAGACACCACTACTTTAAAAGAACACCTTAACAATCATATCGAAAATTATGACCAAACTCCAGAGACGCTCACAGCAGATGCAGGCTATGGAAGTGAAGAAAATTATACAGATTTAGAAGATAAAGAAATTACCGCTTTTGTAAAATACAATTACTTCCATAAAGAGCAATTAGATAAAAAAAGAGGAAAAACAAATCCTTTCCATCCTAATGAATTACATTATAATAGAGAGAAAGATCTTTATTACTGTCCTATAGGACAAGAAATGAAACTTATAGATACTTATAAAAGAAATACTAAGAACGGATTTATCCAAGAAATACACAGATACCAAGCACAAAACTGTAAAGGTTGCCCTTTAAGAACACTATGTCATAAATCAAAAACAAATCGAGTTATAGAAAGGAATTATAATTTAATACGATTAAAATCAAAAGCTAAAATATTACTCAACTCTGAACAAGGCATTGCAAAGCGAAAACAACGCTGTTGGGATGTAGAAGCTGTTTTTGGAAATATCAAACAAAACATGAACTTTAAACGATTTATGCTAAGAGGAACACGTAAAGTAAATGTTGAAATAGGGCTAATTGCAATGGCACATAACTTAAAAAAGTACAGTTTAACTATTTAGAAAAACTATACTTTTTTTAAATCTGAGTATTTTTTAAATCATTCTTAAAAAATCGCAAGAAAAAATTAACAAAATAAAAAATCGCCTAAAAAATGCTTTTTAGACGACCTCTTCATATATAAATAATTTATTTGACTAAAAATTATATCCTGTCCAAGAAAATACAGTTTTATCTGCACCTCCAGTGGTTCCTGCTGTTAAGCTAATAGTTGCACCACCAACAGTTGTGTTTTTCACATCAGTAATATCTAAACCGTTTGCTGTATTTGCAGTTGCAGTAATTGAAGTTCCTTCTGTAGAGTCTGATTTACTGTCTTGTAAATCGATAACATCACCAAATTTTGCTCCAGAACCTAATGCTAAATATGCGTTTGTAATGGTAGCTGTTGCATCTCTTCTAATTTTAATTCCATCAGACATTTCTACACCATCAGCATTGTTTATAATTGTTACACCATTTACTGTAAAGTTAGATTCGTTGATGTCTGAAGGCGAATTACCATCTAAATTCCCATCAGCTTCAATTCCTCTTGGGTCAGAAGTTACTGCTGTATAACCATTTTCTCTAATCCCATATAAATTTGTACACGTTCCTGTGTAACCCTGAGAAAAATCGAACATATCATCTTTAGCATTTACCACTAAAATATTTGATGCGTTTACAGTACCTCCAAAAAACTCAATTCCATCATCATCTCCATTTAAAATAGCAATGTTACTTATTGTTGTTCCTGTGCCAACTCCGTTTAAAGTTAAACCATTATGTTCTGCTTCATCATCAATTCTTGCTCCAGTAAACTCCATAATTACATAGTTTAAAATTCCTGAATTATCAGCAGTATCAGCACCACCAAATAAAATTGAATTTTTAACTTCTGTAGCTGCATTGCTTTCTGAACCAGCTTGTCTACTTAAAGGTGCTTTTCCGTTTAAAATAATACCTCCCCAATCTCCAGCTTTAGGAACTACTGCACTCGATGTAAATTTAATTGGATTTGCTGCAGTACCATCTGCAATAATTTTACCTCCTCTTTCTACCAAAATATAAACATCAGTTCCACCAGCTAAAGCATTAATAGTTGTACCAGCTTCTATAGTTAAAGTTGCACCTTCTTTTACTAAAAGTGCTCCTGTTAAATTGTGTGCAATTCCTGAATTTAGTGTCAAATCTGATGTTAAATTTCCTGCTAAATTTTGTGCAGTTACTTCACCACCAATTACAGTTGTATTATCATCATCACTTAAAGAACAACTTGTAAATACGAACGCAGCAATTGTTACGATTGATAAAATTGATTTTTTCATTTTTTCTTTTAATTTGTTTAAATTATTTTTAGTTTAATTTTGTTTTACAAAGTTGGGCAAACAAAGTGGATCGTGTTTTAACTAAATTTTAAAGAATTGTTACTAAAATTAATGAAATTTAGAAACTATAAGAAAACCCTAAACTTAAATTAACACCTCTTTTATAATTTCTTAACACTACATCTTCTCCCCCATTAAAACCAGCTCTTGTTAATTGAAAATCAGGATTTAATAAATTAGTTGCTTTTAGTTTTATACTATAATGATTGCTAAAATCGTAAGAAGAAACCAAATCTAGTGTTGGTATTCCTTTTTCTAACACGTTCTCAAAACCTCTTGTACCAATAGAATATACTCTTTCACTGAAATAGTTAAAAACCACAGAAGATATAAAAGTATTATCGTTATATTTTTTGTTGATAGAAATATCTGCATTTAATAAAAATGGAGTTGCGCCTTCCAAACTACTTGTTGTATTTGTAAATTGTGCAATAGAAGTTTGATCTAAATCTACATTCGATATTAAAATTGATGAGTTTAAACCACCCAAAATTTTCATGTCTTTATCTTCAATTTCATAGATGCTTTTTCTAGCTTCAATCTCTAAACCGTACACACTTGCATTCCCAACATTTAAGTAGGTTAAGGTATTTCCACCAGAAGGAATTTCTGTTCTTGCAATAGAGTTTTGTATATTTTTATAAAAACCTGTAAGCGTAATTAATTCTGATGATGATAAATAATATTCATATTTAGCATCAAAATTATAATTGTCTGATGGTTTTAAATCTGGATTACCTTGAGATGAAAAACTTATATCTTGATATTTAAAAGGTGCAGTTTCCTTAAATTGAGGAAATGTATAAGATTGACTTCCTGCAATTCTAAAAATGCTATTCTCGTTAAAATTATATTTGATATTAAAACTTGGCAAAACATACGTTCTATCTAAAGTAGAAGCGCCATCTACAGCAGATTGTGCAATGTTTGTGTTATAGGTAACTCTTTGCTGAATTTTTTCTAATCTTGCACCTACAGAAGCTATAATATTATCATTAAATTGATATACTAAATTACTAAAAGCTCCAAAAATTTGTCTTTTACCTCTATACGTAAAAGGTACAAAAGCTGCAGGATTACTTGCATTACCTCTACCTGTTTCTAATTCAAAAATATTGGTATCAATTGAGTTTTGATTAAAAATTGCATCAGGGTTTTCTATAACTATAGGAACTCTGCTCGAAAAATCGTGATTAAAAATAGTTGCAGAAAATAAACGTTCTGTATATCTATAATCACCACCAAATTCTAACACACTAATATCATCTTCGTTTTCTTTTAATTTGTATTCAAACTTCCCTTTTGCTGCATAATCATTTTCTTCTAACTTAGAGAAATAACGTTCGTTTTCTCCAGCAGAACTTGTTTGCGGACTGTAAAAATCGTCTCTTAAAAGGTATTTATTAGTTCGTCTGTCAGGTTCGTTTCCTCTAATAAAATTTAAAGAACCTTTAGCTTCAAAATTTAATCTTTCAGTAAATTCATAATTTGCAATCAATTGATTTACGTACAACTCATTATTATTGGTTTGTTGTCTTCTTTGAAACTCCAAATCTCCATCTTGTTCAGGATTATTAAATCCTAAATAATCTCCAATAGATTGTTTGTTATTATGAATAAACAAATGGTTGTAAGCTATAGAATGCCCTTCATCAAACTTATACTCTAAATTCGCCATTAAAATTTGCGAAACATTATACTCGTATTTGGTAAAATCTTGATCTTGAAAAATTTCTCCAGAACTTGTAGTTTGTTTGATATTACCATCTAAATAATTGAAACTACCATCAAAACCACCAACAATAAAGAAACTAAAAGTATCATCTTTAATGTTGTATTTTTTTCCACCAGCAAAAGAAAAACTATTGTTCAATTGAAAGTTTTGACTTTCTGGTTTCCAAGAATTACTGAATGTATATTGTGTTAAATCATTTACAGGAATCCCTAAACTTTGCGTTCCGAATTTGTTAGTACCATCAATGGTTAAAAAATCTTTAGAAACTGTTTGTGTGTTTGCACCTAAAGAAGCACTTATATCTAAAACACTACTTTTTACCAATTCTTTTGATACAATATCGATATTTGCTCCACCAACATCTCCATATAAATCGGATGTAAAAACTTTATTAATTCCTATATTTTTGATAATACTTGTATCAAAAAAATCTAAGGATATATTTTTGTATTCTGGGTCTTCAGAAGGTAAAGGCAAACCGTTTAAAGTAGTTGAATTATACCTGTCTCCTAAGCCTCTAACAATTACATTTTTTGAACCTTTAGAAACTCCAGCCGTTTTTGTAACAGCACCTTCTGCATCAGAGACTCCCTTAATAGAAAGTTCTTGAGCACCAATAGATGTTTTTATAGAAACAGCTTTCTTTTGCTCTAAAATTAATGCTGATGCTTTTTCTTTACTAGTAGTTGCAGTAATTATAATATCATCTAAAGCAACACCTTCTTCTGCAGACATTAATTGGTTTATGGTAACAGTTTGCCCAGCACTTATGGTAAAAGGTTTTTCTACAGCCTTGTATCCTAAAAAACTAAACACAACAATGTGGCTTCCTGCAGGAACTTTTAAAGAGTAATTACCATCAAAATCTGACGTAGTTCCGATTTTTGTACCTTTAATAATAATGTTTGCAAAAGGCAATGGTTCATTATTGGTTTCTTTATCCGTTAACAACCCTTTTAATGTTCCTTTATCTTGCGCTACTAAAAACTGACTTAAAACTAATAAAGTAATAAATAAAATTTTCTTCATTTTAAAACGTAATTTTTACTTTGCAAATGTATTTCCACCTCTGTAAAGTGAACGTTAGTTCTAAATTATGCTTGAGTTACAGAAACATTAACTAAAGGTTAAATCGGAAAATATTGTTAACCTTTTTTTAATTTTAAGCAAACATTAAATTCAACTTATAATCGCATTTTTGGAACATCTTTAAAGATAAACGTCATCATAACTTTTAGTTTTTGTCGACTTATTTATGTGACTATACTGCCTTTGGCCAAGGCAGTTTTTTTAATTAATATTAACTTAACATTAACATGCTATTTTTTTTAGTTCTTTGCAGCGACAAAAACTAAAAAAATGATTTCGAAAATACTGCGTAAGGCATTAATTATAATGTTCTTATGCGCACTTTCTAACACAAATGCCCAAGAGTATAAAGCAGGTAAATTTGGTAAAGGATTATTTTATTTAGAAGGAGAAGATAAATCTTGGACCATGAAAATTGGCCTTCGTTTTCAAACGCTACTTATAAATGATTGGGATGCAACCAATGGAATCTCCAACTCAGAATCTTCTATGCTTATTAGGCGATCTCGTTTAAAGTTTGATGGGTATGCATTCTCTCCAAAATTAGTTTATAAACTAGAATTAGGTTTATCTAATAGAGATCAATCTGGTGCTTCACAATACACAAGCGGCTCTCCAAGATATATTATGGATGCTGTTGTTAAATGGAACTTTTCTGGCGATTTTGTTTTATGGTTTGGGCAAACCAAATTGCCTGGAAATAGAGAACGTGTTATTTCTTCAGGAGATTTACAAATGGTAGATCGTTCTTTACTAAACAGTCGTTTTAATATTGATAGAGATATTGGTATTCAACTAAGACACAAAACAAAACTTTCCAGTAAATTTTTAATGAAAGAAATTTTTTCGATTTCTCAAGGAGAAGGAAGAAATGTTACTATTGGAAACGAAGGTGGTTATCAATTTACAGGAAGAGTTGAACTTTTTCCATTTGGTAATTTTTCTTCAAAAGGAGATTATAAAGGAAGTGATTTACAATTTGAAAAGAATCCTAAACTTTCATTTGCTTTTGGGTACGACTTAAATATGGATGCTGTTAGAACAAGAAGTAACCAAGGTTCTTATATGAATACTGACAAAGGTCTTTACTCAACAGATATTTCTACAGTTTTTATTGATGCCATGTATAAATACAAAGGTTTTTCTTTGATGGCAGAATACGCAAATAGAAATGCAGATGATGCTTTTGCAAAAAATTCTGATGGAAGTTTAACTGGTGATATTGTACAAGTAGGAAATGGCTTAAATTTGCAATCTGGTTATTTGCTTTCTAAAACGTTGGAAGTTTCTGCACGTTATACAAATATATCTTTGGATAAAGATATTACTGGAAAAGGAGCAGAAAATCAATATACTTTGGGTGTATCAAAATATATAGTTGGGCATAAATTAAAAGTTCAAACAGATGTAAGCTATACAGACATTGGTTTTAATGAAAATAATTTAATGTATAGATTACAATTAGACATACATTTTTAACGCAATTAATATAACGTAAACATAACATTGACAATTTATGGTCTTTGTAAATTTGCAAAACTAAATTTAAAATAAAAAATGGGAGATCCATATATCTTAATGCTAATAGCATTAACTGTTTTAGCAATTATTGACCTAGTTGTAGGTGTAAGTAATGATGCTGTAAACTTCTTAAATTCTGCAATTGGCTCTAAAGCAATACCAGTAAAAAAAATATTAATTATTGCTAGTATTGGTGTTTTTGTAGGTTCTGTTACATCTAGTGGAATGATGGAAGTTGCTCGTAAAGGAATCTTTGTACCTGGTGAATTCTACTTTAATGAAATCATGTATATTTTTATGGCTGTAATGATTACAGACATATTATTATTAGATGTTTTCAATTCTTTAGGAATGCCAACTTCTACAACAGTCTCTATTGTTTTTGAACTTTTAGGAGCTGCTGTTGCTATGGCTTTAATTAAAATTTACACGACAGATAATGGAGAAACCTTTGTAAATTTAGGAAAGTATATCAATACAGAAACAGCTACTTTTATTATTTTTGGTATACTACTCTCTGTAATTGTGGCCTTTTCGATTGGTGCAATTGTTCAATTTATTTCTAGATTAATTTATTCGTTTCATATTGAAAACAGACCTAGTTATATTAATGCGCTTTTTGGAGGTTTTGCTATAACAGCAATTACTTATTTTATTGTGATAAAAGGCTTAAAAGGAACACCTTTTAAAGATAATATAGATGGTTATATTAATGGAAATATTTGGTTAATTCTAATTGGTGGCTTTGTTATTTGGTCTATAATTTCGCAATTATTAATCTCTGTTTTCAAAGTAAATATTTTAAAATTAATTATTGGTATTGGTACTTTTTCTCTGGCATTAGCCTTTGCAGGAAATGATTTGGTAAACTTTATTGGTGTACCAATTGCTGCTTGGGATTCTTATACTGCTTGGCAAAACTCTGGGCAAGCTGCAACAGAATTTTCTATGGCAGTTTTAGATAAAAAAGTATCTGCTAACTTTATTTATTTATTAATTGCTGGTGCAGTTATGGTGGTTACAATTTGGACTTCTAAAAAAGCCAAAACTGTTATTGAAACCGGTATTAATTTATCTAGACAAGGAGAAGGACATGAAAGATTTCAACCAAACACATTATCTAGATTGGTGGTAAGAGCTGCAATGGGTATTAATGTAGGAATAAGTGCTATAGTTCCTAAAAAAACATTAGCCTTTGTAGATTCTAAATTTCAAAAACCTGTTATAGAATTGTCTAAAGACAAAACTTATGAAATGCCTGCTTTCGATTTAATTAGAGCATCTATCAACTTAATTGTTGCAGGAATTTTAATTTCTGTAGGTACATCTTTAAAATTACCTTTATCTACAACATACGTAACTTTTATGGTAGCAATGGGTACTTCTTTAGCAGATAGGGCTTGGGGAAGAGAAAGTGCTGTGTATAGAGTTGCTGGTGTTTTAAATGTAATTGGTGGTTGGTTTATGACTGCTTTAGTGGCTTTTGTTGCTGCAGCTATTGTAGCATACCTTATAAATTTAGGAGGTATTGTAATGGTTGGAATTCTTTTATTACTTGTTTTTGGTTTAATTGCAAGGAACTCAGTTAATCTTACCAAAAAAACAAAAGAAGTTAAAAAACAAGAATATATAGAAAGAGCTGAATTAATTACCATTAATGGTGTTATTGAAGAAAGTGCAGATCATATTTCTGGAGTTATTAATCGTGTAAATAAATTATATACTCATGTTGTAAATGATTTAGCGAATCACGATTTAAATAAATTACGTAAAACAGATAAACACGTTGGTAAACTAAATGACGAAATTGATGGTTTAAAAGATGGTGTTTTTTATTTTATTAAATCTTTAGATGAAACTTCTGTTCAAGGAAGTAGATTTTATATAATGGTTTTAGGATACTTACAAGATGTTGCTCAGTCTATTAGTTATATTTCTAGAGCAAGTTATAAACATGTAAACAACAACCATAAAAACCTAAAAAAAGGACAGATAAAAGATTTAAAAAGTATTGATATTGAATTATCAGAACTATTAACAAAGGAAGCTGAAATATTTGAAAACAGAGATTTAGATGATTTAAATGATCTTCTTATCCAAAAAAACGAGCTTCTTAAAAATGTTTCTGAATCTATAGAAAAACAAGTTGCAAGAATTAGAACTGATGAAACTAGTCCTAAAAACACAACACTATACTTTAGTATTTTACTGGAAACAAAAGACTTAATTTCTGCACTAATAAACTTATTGCAGACGTATGAAGAGTTTCATTTAACTACAAAACAATCAAAATAAGAAAAAGAGTATTTTCTTATAATTTTAAATATTAAAAGCCAGTAAATTCATTTTTACTGGCTTTTTTATTTAAAACCAAAAGCCTAAATTAAATAACCAGAAACCGTCTTTTGTATCTGGAGACCATGTGTATTTTATCTCTAAAGGACCTAATAAACTATTGTAGCTATAACCAACTGCATAACCAGATTTTATATTATCAAAAAACTCTAAATTTTTAAAAACATTGTCTTCTAAACGTGCATAATTTGCAATAAAACTTGCATAATGCTTATCGTAAAAACGATATCTTAGATTAAATTCTGATTTTATAAAAGAATTATCAGAAAGTTCAGCAAAATTATAGCCATATAAAGAAACAAAAGTGTTGATAAAGTTTTGATTATAACTCCCTAAATAAAAGTCAAAAACATTAGATGTAGGATTGTTTAAAGTAAAACCTGCTTCGTTGGTGTTTTGAAACGTTAATCTCTCAAAAAAAGTAGTTGCAAAACCCAAAGTACCTTTTGCTTGTGCAAACCTTTTAAAGTCGTTGTTAAAATTTGAAGAATTTAAATACCATTTCATATTTAAATCTGCAAAATATCCTGTAGTTGCAAAATATCTTTTATCATAAGTATCTAACTTTAAATAGCCAAAAACGCTATAATAATTACTATTGTCTATGATTGTTTCATTGCCATTATTGTTAAAAGTTTCGGTTTTTGCTTTTAAATATTTATGTTCTAAACCTAGCCCTAGTGCGAATTTTCTACTAAACGTAGTTTGAAAAAACAATTGATTTGTAATATCTGTATAATTTAAATTAATAGTGCTTACAATAGGAATGTTTGTATTTGCTAAATTAAACTTTGCATTGTCTCTAAAATGATTATACCTAGATCTAAAGCCATAACTCACATAAAAACCATTATCTACAAAATAGTTTAAATTATACCTTATATTATCTCCTAGAACAACATCTAAAGAGAGTAAATCATTGTTGGCTATTACATTCTTTCGGCTGTATTTTGCCAAAACTCCTGATTTATATAAAAGATCATAATGCGCTCCTAGTTTTAATGTAGCGTTTTCTTTAGATTCTTTTAATAAAAAATCTACTATATAACTACCATCTGCTTTTTCTATAAAGTTATACTCTATTCTATCATAATTTCTAGTTGCAGAAAGTAACCCTATTTTTTTTGTAATATCTTTTCTAGATAAACTATCCCCTTCTTTTATATTCAATTTTCCTAGTACATAAGCCCTAGTATAATTCTCTGAACCATAAATTTCTATATTAGAAATTAATAATTTTTCATCAATATAATCAATAACCTTTCTTTTCCTTTTTACAGTTTGTTTCTTTGCAATTTCTTTAAAAACCTCTTTAAACTTTAAAGCTTCAATAGTACCTTTTTCTAAAATATCAACCTTTTTATCAAAATCTACTACTGAATATTGAAATATATCTGGATGTATATACACATCTAACTTTTTTATTTCTTCATCTGATTTGCTATACATTTGATAGCTCATAATCTGATTTAAAAGCGCCACAGCAGAATTAATTTTGTCTTTTTCAAATAACTCTCCTTCAACATCTACTCCAATTACAATATCTATCCCTTTATCCTTCATTACGCTTACAGGAAAATTGTTTGCAATACCTCCATCCACTAAGAGTTTACCATCAATTTCAACAGGATTTAATAGCGATGGAAAAGATCCACTAGCTCTTAATGCTAATGGCAAAGAACCTGTCTCCAAAATTACAGGCGCTCCATTTTCTACATCTGTTGCAATACAAAAAAAAGGAACGGGTAATTTTGAAAAATCTAAATCGCCATCTGCTGCATCAAGTAATTGCAATAATAAATTTAGTACATTTTGCCCTCTAGAAATTGCTCTTGGCAAACCTATTGTACCTCCATCTGCAGGTAGTGTAATTACTGTATTTTCACCAAATTCTTTTTCAAAAAAAGTTTCTGAACTTCTTGGTAATTTATCTCTAATAAGCATTTGAAAATCGGTGTCGAGTATAATTTTTTCTATCTGTAAAGCAGAGTAACCTGCTGCATACATACCACCAATGATAGCGCCCATACTTGTGCCACCAATATAATCTAAATGAATACCAGCTTTGTCTATTTCTTTTAAAACAGCTATATGTGCAAAGCCTTTTGCACCACCTCCACTTAAAACCAAACCAACTTTGGGTTGCTTTTGTTGTGCAAACAAAAACAAAGGAATTACATAAATTAGAAGAAATAGTTTATTTTTCATTTTCTTTTTTTGGGTGATAAAACTGATGAATTTTCATAGCTCTTGCGTTGCCAACTTCTGCTTTAATTTCATCGAAAGAAGCTTCTTTAACACGTTTTGCCGATTTAAATTTACGCAATAAAGTTGTAATAGTCTGTTTCCCAACGTTTGGAATTTCTTCCAACTCACTTTGTATGGCACTTTTGCTACGTTTATTTCTGTGAAACGTAATTCCAAATCTGTGTGCTTCGTTTCTTAAAAACTGGGTAATTTTTAAAGTTTCAGATTTTTTATTTAAATACAAAGGAATAGGATCATCTGGATAATAAATTTCTTCCAAACGTTTAGCAATACCAATAATGGCAATTTTACCTCGCAAACCTAAATCTTCTAAAGCTTTTACACCAGATGATAATTGTCCTTTTCCACCATCCACAATAATTAATTGTGGCAAAGATTCGCCTTCTGCCAACAAACGCTTATATCTTCTAAACACTACTTCTTCCATCGATGCAAAATCATCTGGCCCAACAACAGTTTTAATATTATAATGCCTGTATTCTTTTTTACTTGGTTTCCCATCTCTAAAAACCACACAAGCAGCAACAGGATTTGTGCCTTGAATATTCGAGTTATCGAAACATTCTATGTGTCTTGGTTCTTCTTTTAAACGCAAATCTTTTTTCATTTGCGCCATAATTCTTTTTACATGTCTGTCTGGATCCACAATTTTCATTTGCTTAAATTGCTCCATTCTAGAGTATTTTGCATTTCTTTCAGACAATTCTACAATGCGTCTTTTATCACCCAAAACAGGAACTGTAACTTTTACATTTTCACCGATATTTACTTTAAAAGGAACGTAAATTTCTGGTGATTGCGAATTAAAACGTTGGCGAATTTCAACAATAAAAAGCTCTAAAAGTTCTTTATCAGATTCATCTAACTTTTTCTTAATTTCTGTGGTGTGAGATTGTATAATAGAACCGTTAGAAATTTTCAGAAAATTTGCATAACCATGCGTATCCTCAGAAATAATAGAAAAAACATCTACATTATTTATAGACGGATTTACAATGGTACTTTTTGCTTGATAATTTCCTAATCTGTCTAATTTTTCTTTAATTTTTTGGGCTTCTTCAAACTCCATATTTTCAGCAAACGTCATCATCATTTGTTTAAATTTATCAAGACTTTCTTTAAAATTACCTTTAATGATATTTCTAATTTCTTTGATAGATTCGTTATAATGAGCCTCAGTTTCTAAACCCTCGCAAGCGCCTTTACAATTTTTTAAATGATATTCTAAACACACTTTATATTTACCCTCATTCACATTTTGATGACTTAAATCGTAATTACAAGTTCTTAAAGAATAGAGTTCCTTAATTAAATCTAACAACACACGAACTGTTCTTACAGAAGTATAAGGTCCAAAATATTCTGAGCCATCTTTGATTACTCTTCTCGTTAAAAAAACTCTCGGAAAACGTTCTTTTTTAATGCAAAGCCAAGGATAACTTTTATCGTCTTTCAACAATACATTATATTTTGGCTTGTATTTTTTTATGAGATTATTTTCTAATAAAAGTGCATCAGTTTCTGTATTTACAACAATATGTTTTATGCGTACAATATTCTTAACCAATACTCTAGTTTTACCATTATCGTGTGTTTTGGTAAAATAAGACGTTACTCTTTTCTTTAAATTTTTAGCCTTACCTACATAGATTATTTTATCATCTTTATCAAAATATTGATAAACTCCTGGTTCTTTAGGTAAGGTTTGTAATTGAAGTTCTAAGGATGCAGACATACTCAAAAATAGGGAATTTAAAGTGATAAATTAATCTAATTGGTTCTCAAATTCTGTTAAAAAGTTCGAATTTGTTTTATTTACAACTTCCCAACCATAAATGGCTGATAATTGATAAATCTTTGAAATTTCTTCAAAAAAACGTGTTTTTGCCTCCGATTTTAGATTAGACAGTTCAACAGTTTGTTTAATTTTTTCGATGCTTTTTTCGTTTATTTTATTTAACTCATTTTTAGAAAATGTATTAAACTGACTTTGTTGCAAATCGAAATATTTTACATCGGGTGCAATTGTAATGTCTTCTTTTGGGAGTTTGTTTATATAAATTTTCCTAGCTAAAGAATCTACCTGAATTTCTAATTTTGATAAATCGTACCCAACCTCAACTTTTGCATTTACAGTAACAATGGCTTTTTTATCAAAGGAAACATAGTCGTAAAAATATTTTTTTGAATCTGTGTAATTGTATACTTCAGAGAAATTTCCGCTAGAAACCACCAATTTACTCATGTTTTCTATGGAATTTAAAACCACTCTAATTTCTTCTTTTTGTTGATGAGAATCGTCTTTTTTATACCAAAATTTGGCAATCAAAAAACCGACTAGAAAAACCAATATATATCTTGAAATGCGCATTTTTTTTATTTTTTTAACTTATGATGTTTGAATACAAACAGCCCAGTAGCTTTTTATCATACAAGTTAACCTATTTTTATGTATTCTAATAAAATTAAGATTTAAAAATTTTATGTTAGATATCTGTAACTTTTCTTATCATTTTGCTACTCATATAATAAAGACTTAAAAAATGCTTGGTGCTGGAATAGCTGTTCAATCGATGATTACAACCTTGAAAAATAATTCAAGGAAAAAACCACGTAAAAAGTTTTTTAATCGAGAAAACAGATTGGACATTAGAAAAAGAAAAAATTTAATTTATTCAAAAGAAAAGGAACTTTCTCAAAAAGCAAGATTAAATATTCAAAAGAAAATAAAAGGTCAGCGAAAAAAAGAAAAAATTGTTAATTTTATTATTATCATAATTGCTATTATCTTAGCAATAATACTATATCCCATTATAGCTGCACCTTTCTTAAACGTTTTATAAAACAAGAATCCTCATTAATTACAATGAGGATTCTTATTTGAAATATATTTGTCCACTATAAATTACATTCTCTGCAACCAAGTTTTTACAGACACTGCTGCATTTATAATATCTTTTAAATCTGCAATAGCAACACGTTCTTGCTCCATAGAATCTCTATGTCTTATAGTTACGCATTTATCTGTTAAAGAATCATGATCTACAGTAATACAAAATGGAGTTCCTGCTGCATCTTGTCTTCTATAACGTTTCCCAACTGCATCTTTTTCGTCATAAAAAACATTGAAATCCCATTGTAAGTCTTCCATAATTTCTTTGGCAACTTCTGGCAAACCATCCTTTTTTACCAAAGGAAAAATGGCTGCTTTGTAAGGTGCTAAAACTGCTGGTAATTTTAAAACGGTTCTTGTACTTCCATTTTCTAACTCTTCATCAACCAAAGAATTAGAGAAAACCGCCAAAAACATTCTGTCTAAACCAATAGAAGTTTCTACAACATAAGGTGTGTAACTTTTATTTTCTTCATGATCAAAATATTGTAATTTTTTTCCTGAATGTTCTTCGTGTGCTTTTAAATCGAAATCAGTTCTTGAGTGAATTCCTTCTAATTCTTTAAAACCAAAAGGGAAATTAAACTCAATATCTGCTGCTGCATCTGCATAATGTGCTAGTTTATCATGGTCATGAAAACGATAATTTTCTGCACCCATTCCTAAACTTAAATGCCATTTCATTCTGGTTTCTTTCCAGTTTTCATACCATTCTTTTTGCGTTCCTGGTTTTACAAAATATTGCATTTCCATTTGTTCAAACTCACGCATTCTAAAAATAAATTGTCTTGCAACAATTTCATTTCTAAAGGCTTTACCTGTTTGTGCAATTCCAAAAGGAATTTTCATTCGCCCAGTTTTTTGTACGTTTAAAAAGTTCACAAAAATACCTTGCGCAGTTTCTGGTCGTAAATAAACTTGCGTAGAATTTTCTGCTGATGCCCCAATTTTTGTTCCGAACATTAAGTTGAATTGCTTCACTTCTGTCCAGTTTCTTGAACCTGTTAAAGGATCTGCAATTTCTAATTCTTCAATCAATAATTTAACATCATCTAAATCTTCATTCGATAAAGATTTGCCCATTCTTGCTAAAATCGACTTTATTTTTTCTTGATACCCAACAACTCTTCCATTAGTTGCTAAAAATTCTTCTTTATCAAAAGCATCTCCAAAACGTTTTGCAGCTTTGTCTACTTCCTTATTTATTTTGCCTTCAATTTTTGCACAATAATCTTCTATTAAAACATCAGCTCTGTAACGTTTTTTAGAGTCTTTGTTATCAATTAAAGGATCGTTAAAAGCATCTACATGTCCAGAAGCTTTCCAAGTAGTTGGGTGCATTAAAATTGCAGCATCAATACCCACAATGTTTTCGTGCATTTGCACCATTGCTTTCCACCAATAATCTCTAATATTTTTCTTTAGCTCAACTCCATTTTGAGCATAATCGTAAACCGCACTTAAACCGTCATAAATTTCAGAAGACTGAAACACATAACCATATTCTTTTGCGTGCGATAAAACTTTTTTAAATTGATCTTCTTGTTTTGCCATAATGAGCGCAAATATACACGTTTACAGAAGTTTTTCAACAAAAAAATTACTCGACTTTTTTACAATGATAAATAAATGCTGGTGGAATATTTAAAGGCTCAAACTCTAATAAAATAGCTTCTTTAAATACTTTCTTCAATTTTTTATAGTACGTTAAACTGTATTGATATTGTATAAAGGTTCCGTTATTTTTTAGAATATTATATGATTTTTGCAGAATTTCATCCGAAACTTCATCAGGAATAATGGTAAGTGGCAAACTAGAGATAATATAAGGAACTTTAGTGATGTTAAGTTTTGCTAATTCTTCTTCAATTTTTTCTGCTGAAGCTTTTAAAACAATTAGTTGTGGATGTTTTATTTTTTTTAGTTGATGATAAAAATTATCATTAATCTCAAAGCAAATTAGTCTTGCATTTGGTGCTAAACTCTCTAAAATATAGTTGGTAATTGCGCCATTTCCTGGCCCTAATTCTAGGATAACCTCAGCTTTTTGAAAATCGATTTTACGTAACATTTTTTTCGACAAAAATCTTGAACTTGGTGCAACTGTGCCCAACGTTTTAATGTTTTTTACAGCTTCTTTAAAAAAATTTATTCTATTAGACAATCGATTTTTGTTGTTTATTACTTATATTTCTGAAAAATGTTCTGTAAAGATGCCACTTTTAAAAGACTTATTCCATCTTTTTTATCCTAAATTGTGTGTTGTTTGTGATGCAGCTTTAATTGAAAACGAAAATGTACTTTGCACACTTTGCAGACACGATTTACCACTCACTAACTTCCAAGACTTTACAAGCAATAAAGTAACACAAACTTTTTATGGAAAAGTTTTAATTGAAAAAGGTTTTGCCTTATTATTTTACAGAAAAAAAGGAAGCACTTTACAATTAATTCACGATTTAAAATACAAAGGCAATGAAGAAATTAGTGTTTTCTTTGGCAATTGGCTAGGAGAAATGCTTGCAGAAAATGAAGAATTTAAGAAGGTCGATTGTATAATTCCTGTGCCTTTGCATCCCAAAAAAATGCGAGAAAGAGGCTATAATCAAGTTACAAAATTTGGCAAACAACTAAGTTTTTACTTAAAAAAACCTTTTATTAGTAACGAACTTGTTAGGATTTCATCAACCAAAACGCAAACGTTTAAATCTCGTTTTGAACGTTTTAATCATTTGGACACTAAATTTCATTTAAAAAATCCAGCGAAATTTAACAACAAACATATTTTACTAATTGACGATGTAATTACAACAGGTGCAACTTTAGAGGCGTGTGCAAAAGAGTTCTTAAAAGCAGAAAATTGTAAGATAAGTATTTTAACAATGGCATATACTGAGTGAATTTTATGATTTTAAATTCGAAAAATAATCGTTAATTTGTGTAAAATTTACTTTGTGAAAATAGTTTTCAGATTTCTTTTTTTGTTGATATCATTCGTTTTTATAACCAATTGTGCTAGAACTGGCAGACCAGATGGTGGTCCAAAAGATGAAAGTGCACCTTTGTTTGTGGTTGCAAAACCAGCAAATGAAACCATCAACTTTAATAAAAAAGAAATTATCATAGAATTTGATGAATTTATTAAGCTAAAAGATGTTAATAAACAGTTGGTAGTTTCGCCACCAATGAAAAATCCTCCTATAATTACACCTCAAGGAACTGCAAGTAAAAACATTAAAATTGAAATTATAGATACTTTAAAATCAAATACAACCTATATTTTTAATTTTGGAAATGCTGTAGAAGATAATAACGAAAGTAATATTTTAGAGAACTTTAAATATGTTTTTTCAACAGGAACTTATATTGATTCTTTAAAAACTTCAGGAACTGTAAAAGATGCTATTTTACAAGAAAACCCTAAAGATGTAAGCGTTTTATTATACAGATTAGATAGTTCTTTTAACGATTCTATCATCTACAAACAAAAACCAAATTACGTTACTAATAATATAGATACTGTTGGTTTTCAATTTACAAATCTTAGAAAAGGAAAGTATTTATTGTTGGCTTTACAAGAAAGTATAAGAGATTATATTTTTGATTCTACAACCGATAAAATTGGTTTTTATACAGATACAATTCAACTACCAAGAGATAGTATTTTAACAAAACCTATTATATTATTTAAGGAAAACCAGCCTTATCAATTTGCAAGAGGTAAAGAAATTACCAAAGGTAAAATTGAATTTGGTTTTGAGGGGGATGGAAAAGATTTGCAGATAAATTTGTTATCTGATGTTCCAAAAGACTTTAAAAGTGTCTCGAAATTTATGGTTGATAAAGACACCTTAAATTATTGGTTTACGCCTTTTGAAGCAGATTCTTTAAATTTTACGGTTGCCAACAGAGAGTTTTTAGATACGTTAACCGTAAAATTAAGAAAAAACAAGTTAGATTCTCTAGTGTTAAATGCTTCTTCCAAAAATGTTTTACAATTAAGAGATACTTTTTACATAGAGAGTAACAACCCAATTGTAAAAATTGATACTACTAAAATTAATTTAATTGATAAAGATACAATCGCTGTAAATTACAGCACGTTGGTTTCTAGTAAAGAGAATAAAATAGGTTTTATTTTTGAAAAGCAACCCAAAGAAAAATATCGTTTTAAAGCCTATCCTGCTGCTTTTGAAGATATTTTTGGCATTCAAAACGATACACTTAGTTATAATTTTAGCACCAAACAAATTGATGATTATGCAAGAATTACATTAAATGTAAATAATGTAAATTCTAAAAATTTAATTATCGAATTATTATCTGGAAACAAACAAGATGAATTGATAGAACGTACATTTATTTCCACATCTACCAAAATTGTGTTTGATTTATTAGAACCTAAAAAATATACAGTAAGAGCTATTATTGATGAAAACAAAAACAATAAATGGGATACTGGAAATTATCTTAAAAAGCAATTGGCTGAAAGAATTATTTACAATCAAACCATTAACAAATTAGATATCAGAGCCAACTTTTTCTTGGAAGAAAATTTTACAGTTGAATAAAACTTCCGAAATAAAGACCTGACAGGTTTCAAAAACCTGTCAGGTCTGGAAAATTTTATTGATTATAAACTCAAAGCTTGCTCTAAATCTGCCAAGATATCTTCTATATCTTCAATCCCAACACTTAATCTTATTAAATTATCTGTAATTCCGATTTTTAAACGTTCTTGCTCTGGAATTGATGCATGGCTCATAGTTACAGGGTGATTCACCAAACTTTCAACACCTCCTAAAGATTCTGCCAACGTAAACAATTTTGTGTTCTCTAAGAATTTAAAAGTTGCTACTTTGTTGTCATCTTTTAGTTTAAAAGAAACCATTCCTCCAAAATCTTTCATCTGTTTTTTGGCAATTTTATGACTTGGATGCTTTTCTAAACCAGGAAAATAAACAGTACCAACTTTTGGATGATTTTCTAAAAACTCAGCAACTGCTTTGCCATTTTCACAGTGTCTTTGCATTCTAACATGTAAGGTTTTGATACCTCTTAAAGCTAAAAAAGAATCCATTGGACCAGCAATTGCACCAGCTGCAAATTGTATAAAATGGATTTCTTTTGCCAGCTTTTCTTCATTTACCATTAAAGCTCCCATAATTAAATCTGAATGACCTCCCAAATATTTTGTGGCAGAATGCATTACAATATCTGCTCCTAAATCTAAAGGTTTTTGTAAATATGGAGTGGCGAAAGTATTATCTACAGCTATTAAAATATTGCTGTTTTCATTTTTAACTGCTGATGAAATTTCTTGAATATCTGCAATTTTCATCAGTGGATTTGTTGGAGTTTCAATCCAGATTAATTTTGTTTTTTGAGTGATTGCTTTGGTTACATTTTCAACTGAATCCATGTCTACATAAGAAAATTCCAAACCATATTTTTGAAATAATTGCGTAAACATTCTGTAGGTTCCTCCATACAAATCGTCTCCAGCAATAATTTCGTCTCCAGGTTTCAGTAATCTTAACACACAATCTATGGCAGCCATTCCAGAGGCAAAAGCAAAACCATGTGTACCATTTTCTAAGGATGCCAAACTGTTTTCTAACGCTGTTCTTGTTGGGTTTGCTCCTCTTGCATAGCCATACCCTTTATGTTGACCAGGACTGAATTGTGCAAAAGTAGAGGTTTGAAAAATTGGTGGCATTACAGCTCCTGTTGCTTCTTCTGGTTGTTGACCTCCGTGAATTGTTTTAGTGTTGAATTTCATTTTTTAAAATTTTCTTGCTGTTCTAATTCTCCAAAAGTTAGCAAACAAGTTTAGCCCAGATTGAAGCATCTGTTTGAGCTCTTTTTTGCCTTTTTCAGGCAAAAAAAGCGAGTGCTGAAAGCTGGAAATAGCTTCAAACCTTTCGTCTGCGCTCAAGATGACAATTATAGAAACTTTTTGATAGATCTTACAATGCCATAATGAATGCCTTCATGGAAATTATTGAACGGAATTGCAACATCCATAGACGTTAAAATAACACCTGTACTTGTTGTATATTCTGTATAATTCTCGAAAATACCAGCTTCATAATCTTCTTGTAAAGTATCTGGAAAGCCCATTAACAAATCTTTTACTTCTTCAAATTCTTCTTCTGTAAAGTTTTTTGTTGGTTCAGTTCCTTTTTTATAATTGTCAATTAAATCGTCTGGACACAAACAATTTAAACCAGAAAATTTATAATGCAACAATTGTTGTGTAACTACTACATGTGCTACATTCCAAGCAATATTATTCTTGAATCCTGTCGGAATTTTGTGTATTTGCTCTAAAGTTAATCCTTCTAATTCGTTTAAAAGTAGTGCTCTAGATTTTCTTAAAATATCAAATTGTATGTTCATTTTTTTATCTGTAATTTTGATGTGTAAATATAATCGATAAAAATGAAGAAAGTATATTTTTTGCAAACTTGTGATACCTGCAAACGAATTTTAAAGGAAGTAAACACAGAGGGTTTTGAAAAACGTGAAATTAAGTCAAACCCAATTTCTGAAAAAGAATTGGCTGAAATGTATGCGCTTTCTGAAAGTTACGAAGCCTTGTTTAACAAACGTGCAAGATTGTATACTTCTTTGGGTTTAAAGGATAAAAACTTGTCTGAAAGTGATTATAAGAAATATCTTTTAGAAGAATATACGTTTTTAAAACGTCCCGTTTTTTTGGTTGATGGTGAAATATTTATTGGAAACAGTAAAAAAGTTATAGAAAAATTAAAAGAAATGCCCCTTTAATTCCCCAAAGGGGAAAACTCTTGTGAAAAATTAAAGTTGCTTTTATTGTTTTTAGTTCTTTTACTTTAATCTGAGGTAATATTTACTTTAGAGTTGCTCATTATTTTTGCGAGTTCGTCTTTAGTAATATTGGTTTTTAAACCAAATAAGACCAATTGATCTTCATCACTATTGGCTTGAAGTACAATTTCTTTGATCATATCGTTTTCTTCTAAAATATAAAAAGAAGCTCTACTTTTATCGCTTTTTACACGAGCCATTGTTTTTAAATTGTTTTTTCTGATGTACTTTTTAAAATCTTTTGATACTGATGAATCCTCGTTATTAAAGACCATTAATTTAAAATCGCCCGACTTTTTTAGTAGTTTTTTAAAATCGTCATTATCATCATCACTTAAAAAAGAACCAGCAAAAGATGCTGATAAATTCATTGAAAAAGCAGATTGTTCTTGATGATTATCGTAAAAGTTTTTGAAGGTAGTTTGTTGTGCAAAAGCACTTAAAGTTAAAAATAAAGATAAAATTGTTGTGAATAGTTTCATAATACTTGGTTTTCTTTTAAGACGAGAACCAAGTTGTTTTGTTACAATATGTTTCTTTTTCACTAAAAACTCATTGTTAATCCTAGATTGGCACCTTTTATTGTAAAATTAAAAGATGGATTAAAACGATATGCGTTTGAGGTAACTTCTGCATTGTATAATTCAACAGCATTTTTAGCTTTTTTATTAAAGCCTTCAATAATTGGAATTGTAATTGCTATTAGAGCCACACCAGCTCCAGCTAAAATCCATTCTGGATCTCCACCACCAATTGCAGTTCCTATAGGAAAACCAATTAATCCTCCTCCAGCAGTTCCTAAAACCATTGCCCAAGTTTGGTTCGTTTTTGCAGATGTTATTAAATCTAATGCTTCTTCATTGTCTTTCATAATTTCTTGCATTTGACTAACATTTACGGTTTTTCCACTTTGTGTAAATTGATAACCTCCCCAAACTTTTTTCATTTCAATTTTTTGTGCATTTATTGAAATTGAAGTGAACATAAATACTGTAATAATTGCTACAATTTTTCTCATTTTTAATTTATTTTAATTTGATTTATATACTTTAATTAAACTCTCAGCTTCTTTTTTTGCACTACAAAAATTCAAAAAATATCAGTTAATTTTTAAAGTTTCTAGCTAAATCTCTTCTTCCATGTAAAACTCTAACAATTCTAATATTGCTTTCAAAAATTCTGTAAAAAATTGTATGTTCTTGCTCTGTAATTGAAAATAAACCTTTTTTTATTTGATTTCTTTGTCGACCTATTTCTGGTTGTAATACTAAATTCTCGAATAAGTTTTCTAAATGAGTAAGATAAAATATAGCTTGTTCATATCCATAGGTAATTTCTGTATGTTCAAAAATTTCTTCTAAATCAAAATCTGCTTTTTTTGATAATTTATAAGAAAGTAATTTCATGAAGTTTAGTAAAATTAATGTTTCTTTTTACTTTTAATAATATCAGAAACAGACCTTTTACTTGGAGCTCCAGACCAACCTTTTTCAATTTCAATCCTTAAATCTTGTATTACTTTTTCTCTGTATATACTGTGTAATCTCAAAGCATCTCTAATAACTTCGCTATTATTCTGATACTCTCCAGTTTCTACTTGTTTGGAAATATAATCTTCTTGCTTTTTTGTAAAACTAACATTCATAAAAATAAATTTTAAGCTAAATTAACAAAAATATCTATATTTAGCAAATATGGATATTTTAACCCTTATAAATCTCCATCAAACTCTCAGCTTCTTTTTTTGCGCTCCAATTTTGTAGAATTTCTTGTCTTGCTTGTTGGCCTAAATGTGGTATTTCTCCTTGAATAGATTTCGATAAAAGTGTTTCTAATTCAGTAACATTACCAGCTTCAAATAAATAACCGTTTTTAGCATGTGTAATAATTTCCGAATGAACACCCACATTTTTTGTGGCAATTACAGAACATTCGCAACTCATAGCTTCTGCAGTAACCAAAGAAAAACCTTCGGAAAAACTTGGTGCCACCACAATTTTTGCTGCTTGGTAATAAGAAATAATATCTCTTGTTTCCTTCACAAAATAAACTTGATTTTCTAATTGATGTTTTTTAACAATCGCTTTTAATTCCTCCGAAAATTCTGGTTTGTCTATTTTACCAACCAAAACTAAAGCCCAGTTTTTATGTTCTTTTAGAACTTTGGCTGCCTCTAACAACACAAGTTGCCCTTTTTGTTTTCTTATTCTGCCAGCATTTAAAATGATATTCTTTTGGGAAATTTTTGGTAACTTTTTAGTGGGATTTGGTACAAATTCGTGCACCTTAACTCCATGCCCAACAATCGTGTTTTCAATGCCTAAATTATGGCTCATGCTTTTGATAAGCGTAATTACTTTGTCTGCTTTTTTTAGTAAAAACAGCGTTAATTTTGATGGTTTTGTTTCTGCATGTCTTGTGGCAACAAGCAAAAATTTTGCTCCTAAAAGTCGATAAACAAGCATCCTCAAAATCTCATTATTTCGATGACAATGCACCACTTTCTTTACATCCGAAGAAAATAATATTTTTTTTAATTTTGATTTGGTTATTTGATTTCCATCAATATTAGAGCCATAAACATAAGTTTCAAATTCCTCAACAAAAAAAGGAAGCACGTTTTCTATGCTTCTTGTAACGCCTGTTTTGCGTTTGTGAAAATGAGTATGGATTAAGATTGGTTTCAAATATTAGGTGTAATTGTTAAATTGTCTATTTGTGTAAATGCCTGAAACTGTTTAAGTATGTGTAATTGTGGAACTGTTGAACTGTGTAAAAGTCTGGACTTTTATAAAACTAATCTTTTTAATTTTAACGTTACTTCAATTACACGATTAAACGTTTCAACATTTACAAAATTTTTTTAAGCGAATTTACGCTCAATAATTTCCATAAAACGAGTTTCTAATTCTTCTTTTTCAGACCAATTATAATCTGGTTTTACCATAGAATTGATGAACTTTTTTGCTTCATCAGCAGATTTTAAAGTATTTAATTGAGAAATTACTCTGTTATAATCTTCTTGATTGCCATTAAAAAGGTTTTTTACAAATGCAATTCTATCATTCAAACCAATTTGAATATTACCTGAAAATCGATCATTTAATGATTTTGAGGGAGCTTTTTCAAACAAATCTGCCATAAAATCTACAGAAACGATGTCCTGTAATTCTTCCTCTAAAGACATTGTTTTTCTTACTTCAACATTTACAACATCACTTACTAAAGGAATATCTTCCTGAGTAGTAGGGATAATAATTTCAGTGGTTTCTTCTACTTTAATTTCAGGCACTTCCTCTAATTTTTCTTCTTCCACAGATTTTGGTGGAATTTCTTTGGAAAACATAATCTCCTCCAACTCATCAAAAGGTTGTTCTATAACTTCTTCTGGTTTCGCTTTTTCTTGATTTTTATTTTCTGGTTCAGGTTTATGAGTAGCTACAAGATCATTTTCTACATTAATTTCTTGCTCAACCTCCACTTTTTCAACTTCTTTTAATGCTTCTTCTAAATTATAAACAACTTTTTCCCTTGCTAATTTTTCTGCTTTAGCTTCTTTTTTTGCAGCGAATGCTTTTTCAACGGTTTCTAATAATTCGGTTTTTGTTTCCTTTAAGCCAGGTGTTGCGTTTACGTATTCTTCCACAAATGCTAAAACAGCTAATTTTTCATAAATTTCTTTAGATTTCTGCTTTAATAAAAACACATTGTCTTTATTTTTCATCTGTAAAATACTATGTGCTAAACTAATTAAGTCTGCTTCTAACTTTTTGTGCATAAGTTGTACCTTGAAATTAAATTATACTACTAATTATTTATAAATTTGTAAACGTTGAAAATTACAAAAATTTACAATATTATAACGCTTAAAATTACAAAATGTTTCTTGAAAATACAGTAAATCATACAGAACAATTTGGTTGGATAGAAGTAATTTGTGGTTCTATGTTTTCTGGAAAAACAGAGGAATTAATTAGGCGTTTAAAGCGTGCGCAATTTGCAAAACAAAGTGTAGAAATTTTTAAACCTGCTGTAGATACACGCTATGATGATGAGGAAGTTGTATCTCATAATGATAATAGAATTCGCTCAACTCCTGTTCCTGTTTCTTCAAATATTCGTTTGTTAGCAACCAACGTAGATGTTGTTGGTATTGATGAAGCACAGTTTTTTGATGATGAAATTGTGGCTGTTTGTAACGATTTAGCAAACAGAGGAATTCGTGTAATTGTGGCTGGTTTAGATATGGATTTTAAAGGAAATCCTTTTGGCCCAATGCCTGCTTTAATGGCAACTGCAGAATATGTTACCAAAGTGCATGCTGTTTGCACGCACACAGGTAATTTAGCGCATTATAGTTTTAGAAAAGCGCAAAATGATAAGTTGGTTATGTTAGGTGAAACCCAAGAATATGAGCCTTTAAGCAGAGCTGCTTATTATAAAGCGAATAAAAAAAAGCAAGAAGAAATTGCTTTGGCTAAAAAGAATAGTGAATCTAATTTAGATTCTAAACAAGGCTCAGCTGATGCGCAAATAAATTTAAAAATAGAGTAAAATAAATAAACTAAAAGATACTGAATCAAGTTCAGCTAATACTGAAATAAATTCAGCATAACATATGAATAACCACGTAACTGTTTTAGAAATTGATGGCAATGCTTTAGTCCATAACATAAATTATTTTAAGCAAAAATTAAATTCTGAAACCAAAATTTTAGCGGTGGTTAAAGCTTTTGGTTATGGTTCTGATGGTGTAAAAGTTGCTGAATTTTTGCAAGATAAAGTAGATTATTTTGCAGTTGCTTACACACATGAGGGCATTGCCATTCGTGAAGCAAATATTGATACACCAATTTTAGTTTTGCATCCTCATATTCAGAATTTACAAGATATTGTAAATTATAGATTAGAACCGAATTTATATAATTTTCAAATTTTCAATGCTTTTTTAGAATTAGCAGATAAAGCTCCTTTAATGAATTATCCGATTCATTTAAAATTTAATACTGGTTTAAACAGATTGGGTTTTTGGCATACAGATATTCCTAAAATAATTTCAGAATTAAAGAAAACTAGTCATATTAAAGTACAATCTATTTTTTCTCATTTAGCTGCCAGTGAAGATTTGGAAGAACAAGAATTCACTATAAATCAACTAAATAATTTTGCCTATGTTGCTCAACAATTTTACAAACATTTAAATTACGAGCCAATGTTGCATATTTTAAATACTTCTGGTGTTGTAAATTTTGCGCAAGCACAATTTGATATGGTTAGAATTGGTATAGGAATGTATGGGTTTGGAAATGAACCAAAAGAAACAGCTCAACTAAAAAACACACACAATTTAAAATCGATTATTTCTCAAATTCATCATATTCAACCAGGAGAAACAGTGGGTTACAATAGAGCTTTTGTGGCTAAAAAAGCAAGTAAATCCGCTACAATTCCTGTGGGTCATGCAGATGGGTTATCTAGAAAATTAGGAAATAAAAAAGGCTATGTGCTCATCAACAATCAAAAAGCAAAAATTATTGGTAATGTTTGTATGGATATGATTATGGTTGATATCACCAAAGTTGATTGTAAGGAAGGTGATGAAGTAATTGTCTTCAATAGCCAAGAAATGATACAACACATCACAGACGTTTCAGAAACTATTGTATATGAAACTTTAACAGGTATTTCTCCACGTGTTAAAAAAGTGTTAAAGACTTAAATAATTTTTACTATTTTAGCAATCTAACAATCAAATAAACAAACATATTATGGGAATGCTTAAAGAATTTAAAGCCTTTGCAATGAAGGGAAACCTTATAGACATAGCAGTAGGTTTTGTAATGGGTGCTGCTTTTAAACAAGTAGTTACGTCGTTTACTGGAGGAATCGTTTCTCCTTTAATTGGTTTAATATTTGAAGCCGATTTTAAAAAATTAAAATGGATAGTTAAAGAAGGTACGTTAAATGATGCTGGAGAAACTGTTGGGCAAGTTGCTGTTTTGTATGGTGATTTTTTAACAAACGTTATCGATTTTATAATTGTTGCTTTTGTGATGTTTATGATCGTAAAAGGTGTAAATGCAACTAAAAAGAAAGAAGAACCAAAACCAGCAGCTCCAAAAGGACCAACACAAGAAGAATTATTAGAACAAATTAGAGATTTATTAGCGAAACAAAAGTAATCGCTTAAATTTTAATATTACAATTCATAAAACTCAAGCTATTTGCTTGAGTTTTTTTATACCCAACATTCAACAATTACAAACTTCAAAAGTTCAAAAATTACACAATTTTCCCCTTTTCAGAAAAAATTTCAAAAACAATGTAACCTTTTTGTAAATTGATGGTTTTAACAATAGAAACCAACCAAACCATTCTTGAAACATTTAACTGACGAAGAAATAATGTTAGCTATTGCAACTGGAAAATTAGAATTGATGACGATTCTTTTTGAAAGATATCAAGTGCGTATTTATAATTTTTTTAGAAAAATGACCCAGAATAAAATGGTTAGTGAAGATTTAACCCAAGATGTTTTTATTAAAGTGATAAAATATAGAGCGTCTTATAATCAAGGGAATTTTGCAGCTTGGATTTACACAATTGCCAGAAATATTTTTTCTAGTCATTATCAAACAACAAAAAAAGAACGAACTATACTTATTGATGATAATAAATTAGAATCTAATGAGAATTCAATTTCTGAGAGCCAACAAGAAGAATTAGATCATTTACAAAAAGCATTGCAAAAATTATCAAATTCAGACAGAGAGTTGATTGTAATGCATCGCTTTCAAGAGATAAAATATCAGCAAATTGCACAAATAATTGGTAGTACAGAAAATGCTGTAAAAGTAAAAGTGCATAGAGCATTAAAGAAATTAAAAGAAATCTATTTTCAAAAAGAAATATGATGAAATGTAAAGAAATAGCAAATAAATTAACTGAATATTTAGATAATTGTTTATCAGAAGTTGAAAATTCTGAAATTGAACATCATCTAAAAAGTTGCATAAATTGTCAACAAGAATTAGTTGAATTAAAGTCTTTTTTATCAATTTTAGAAAATGATAAAATGGAAATACCTTCCAATAATTTAAAAGTAAATTTCGATAAAATATTAGCAGAAGAAATTGCTAAAAAAGGACCAAAAGTAATTCCATTAAAATCAAAAACAGATTGGAAAACTTTTATAAAAGTAGCTGCAAGTATTTTAATAGTATTTAGTGCTTTTTTGTTAGGAAAATATCAACCAGAAAAATTATCATCAAAAGAAAAAAATACAGCAGAAGTGTTAACTTTATTAGAGGATAGTTCCGCAAGCAAACGAATTTTAGCAGTTACAAATGCAGAGGAATTTACCAATAAAGACACTAAAATTATTGAAGCATTAATTAATCGATTATTTTTTGATAAAAACACAAACGTACGCTTAGCTGCAGCAGAAGCGTTGTCTAAATTTTCATCAGAAACCTTGGTAAGAGATGCTTTAATTAAAAGCTTGGAAACCGATAATAATACAACAGTTCAAATAGAATTGATTATTATTTTATCGAAAATTCAAGAAAAAAGAGCCATTAAACCCATGGAAAAAATGCTCGAAAACGAGGAAACTCCTCAATATGTAAAACAACAATTACAATTAAATTTATCAACATTATTATAAAAAGATGCTGCACTAAATACAGCACAAAGAAAATTATGAAAAATATATATATCTTATTACTATTTGCTAGTTCAGCTTTCGTTGCGCAAAAAAAGGACTTTAAATATTCTTTATCTGGTGTTCAAAAAGTAGTTTTACTATCAGATACAACTATAAAGTTAGAAGTTGGGAGTTCACAAGAATTAGTTATTTCAGACATTGATAAAAACTCCAAAAAAGACAATGTGCATTGGTTAATTCAAAATGAAAGAGATGCAAAAGTAAAATCAAAAGAAGATAAAAGAAAAGGATTAACAGCAATTTATCCTGGAGGAAAAGACGACACAGATGGTTTTGGATTTTCAATTTTAAAAGAAGGCACAACTTTATATGTTTCTGATTTAAAGTCTTATTTACAAAGAGGTGGATTGAGTTTTAAACTACCAAAAAACATCAATATTTCTGTTGATGCTGGCAATTTAGGCTCTATTTATATGGAAGGTTTTACAGGCGAAGTAGAAGCTGAAACAAATACAGGTAGCATAGAGATGAAAAACGTTACAGGTCCAATAACTGCAAATACAAGTGTAGGTAAAATTGACATCGATTTTGATAAAGTTAGCCAAAAATCGCCAATTACAATTAGCAGTTCTGTTTCTGAAATTGATATTGCAATTCCTGCAAATACAGATGCAGATTTAGAGTTAAAAACGCAAGGAACTGTCTACACAAATTTCGATTTTAAAATGCCAGAAAAAAAAGGAATGCCAAATGTTAGTGGTAGAAAAAGTATTATATCTAAACTAAATAATGGTGGTGTAAAAATTTACATAAAATCTTCTATGGGTAATATTTATTTGAGAAAAAAGTAATTTTTATTTAGGTAAAATAGCGTTTGTCATTTCGATTTTAGGAGAAATCTCAAAAGAACCTAACACAAAATTTGGTTTTCTAAAGCCAGAATTCAACAATAATTCACACAATTTAAATATTTTAAAAATGAAAAGTTTAATCTTATTCATAGGCTTGTTATTGTCTTTTAACAACCTAAATGCACAGAAAAAAGTTACCGAAAATACATCATCAAAAGGTATTGAAAATGTTTCTGTTCACTTAAAATTCGCCAATAACATCATTATTAAAAATTGGAACAAAGATGAGATTTCTTTAGAAGCCAGTGTAAATTTAGATGATAATGAACATAATGATTATTTTTATTTAAAAACTGATAAAATTGGCAGAACTTATAAAGTAACTTCAGAATATGGAGATTATTTTAAAAAATACAGAAGTTATTATACTACAAATTCTGATGATAAAAATGGGGAAAATATAAATATAAATTACCAAGAAAGTAATAGTCATATTGTAAATTATGTAATTTATGTTCCAGAAAATATGCAGTTGAAAATCAAAAGTATTTCTGGTAATGTTGTAGCTGAAACTTATAATGGAGTTTTAAAGTTAGATTTAATAAGTGGTAATATCACAGTAAAAAAACACTCAAAAGATATGCACTTAAAAACAATTAGTGGAGATATTGACATTTATGTTGCTGACGCAAAACTAGAGGCAAAAACCTTAATTGGAGCCGTTTATTCCGATTTAGAAATCGATTTTAAAAAAAATAGAAAAACAGGTTTTGGTTCTAAAATAGTGACAACAATTGATAAAGGAACAGCTTCTTTAAAATTAGATACCATTAGTGGTGATATTTATTTACGCAAAATTTAAAACACTATTTGAATTAGTCTTTTTAAACAGTCATTCTCTAAATAGAATGGCTGTTTTTAAATTAAATAAGTATTATTTAACTTCTATATAAATCAGAAAAAATCTAGTTATTGTATCTTTGAATCTTATTAAAAATTGAGAATTATGCAAGACAATAAGATGCTGAATTATATAGAAAATGTTTTAAAAAACATGCCAAAAGATTGGCTAAACTTAACAACTCATAGATTAGATATTTATAACGAAGAATTGGCTAAAACTGATTTTTTAAATCAGTTTGAAGAATTATTTAAAGACAATAATTCAGACATTACTGCACTAAAAAATTTACCAACTGCTTACGATTATATTCGTTTAGGACATCCTTTATCTTGTGTTTTAGAATGGGCTATTGCCAATTTAAATAATACAAAAGCTGAAAATGTAATTAGTTTTTCGGCTAAAACGACTCCTATTTTAGCTATTTTGAGAACAAATTTATTAAAAAATAAAAAAGCTCAAATTTTATATACTGATGAAATAACTAGTTTTTTTGATGCAAAAATCATCAGAGAAATTTATGGCTACAATTTTGAAATGAAGAAAATTGATAACGCAAATAGCGTTTCTGAATTTGATGGAACTACTGTTTTTATCTCATCAACAAAAAATATTTTTTCTTTTGATATCCATACAAATATTGATTTCTACATCAATTTAGATACAACTTTAGGAAGTATTTTATGCATCAATGGAAAAGAAAATGAAAATTATATTTCCGATATTCAACATGTAAGAAGAAGAGAAACCATTGCAATGACGCCTTCTAATTCTTTAGTTGCTTTGCAATCTTTGGTTAAAAATGATGCTTTTAAGACTCCAAAAATTGATGTTTTAAACAACAAAAAAATTGTTCTAGAATCGATCAAAGAAATTACAGGAACAAACATAAATCCTTTGGTTGCTTCCAGTGGTTTATCTATTCAGTATGCAATTATGATGGGTTTAATTCATGATGCTCAAGAAAACTATCCAGAAAAAGCAATCAAATTTATTGTGCCACCAAATTGTTATGGAGGTACAAATGATCAAGCAAGACGTGTTGCAGATTGTCTTAAAAATGTGGAAATTGTAGATTTACCTGTGGATGGAAATAACGAAATGGTTCAAAGTATTGAAACTGTTTTAACAAAATTGGCAACTGAAGATGCTGTGCCTTTTATTATTGCAGAAATCCCTACAAACCCAAGAGTTGAAGTGCCAAATTTAATCGATTTAAAAAATGCTTTAAGCAAAAAACGCTTTACAGAAAAAGGAGAAAAAGCGATAGAACCTGTTTTTATTTTAGATCAAACTTTTTGTCCTAATGTTCATTTTTTAGGTGAAGGAGAAATTTTATCAGAGGTTAAAACAATCTCTTACGCAAGTGGTTCTAAGTTTCCAAGTGGAGGAAAATGTACTGCTGGTTATTGTGTTGGGAATGATAAAACCACAAGTTTAATGGAAAAAATTGACATCCATTTACAACTTTGTGACAATGAAGCTACCCATCATCAAATGGAAATATTGGCTGAGCAATTACCATCTATGAACCAAAGAATTGCAGATGCTTATAAAAACACACGCGAATTTGTAAACTTTATTCAAGAAAAATTACCAGAAGCAAAAATTAATTTTGTTTCAGAAAAATTGGCTAATCAGAGTTTTACGCCTTCTGTTTTTTCTTTAGATTTACCAACAAAAGGTAATACTGATGCTGAAAGAGAAACGTATAAAAGAGCGTTGAACTTAAAGTTAATCAACTTAATGATTACCAAAATTCCTAACGAAAGTAAGTTTTGTGTAAGTTATGGTCAATTAAAAGGTTGTTATTGGACAATTCCTGCAACCTCAACACAAGGAACTACAAAAGAAGGTGATAAAGATTATATTGTAAGAACTTCGGTTTCTGGTGATTTGGATTTAGAAAAGCACAAACAAGTTTTCTTAGAGTTTGTAAACAGTATTTAAACTCTTAAAATACTTTGGAATAATTTGTTAAAGGATTTTAAAATCTACTTAACAAATTATTCCAAAATCTTCAAAAAATCTTCAAAAGCCACATAATAAGGTTGATTTTTGAATATAGGATTTTCCACACTTTCTGCATTGGCAATTCCTACGCCTGCAAACCAAACTTTAGCATTTTGTTTTTTTGCATGATTTTTAAAAGTTTCCATCCAAATTGTATCATATTCATTTGGATTTTGAATGTTATTAGAAACTTTTACCAATACAAAAATGGTTGGCTCGCCTTTTTTAAACAAAACAAATTGCGGATGTCTTTTTAACTGGCTATTTATAGCTTGGAATTCATACCCCATTTTTTCGAGCTTCTCTCCTACTATATTCATCCCTAAATTATGCAATTCTTGTGCTGTTAAAATCTGCATTACTACTTCTTATTTCGTTTGTTATAATTTTTATCTCCTCTTGTTTTAGGCTTCTTATATTTCTTAGCAATTTCTCTTCTATAAGAACCTCCTAAATTTACTTTACTATTTTTTTCACTCTTTTCATGAAAAGCAGCTCCAGGCACATATTCTACTTTGGTTCTGTTTCTAGATTGTTCATGATCTTCTTTTGGGCGCTCATCTTCAGTTAACAACTTTGAAACCTCTACATCTTCTGGTAATTCCAAAACTGGAATTTTATAATCCATTAAAGTTTCAATTTGTGCTTTAGAATCTTGCTCTTTTTCTGTAGATAATAAAATTGTTTTTCCAACTTTTTCTGCACGACCAGTTCTACCAATTCTATGCATATAATTTTCAGGAAAATCTGGCGTATCAAAATTAATAACATGACTTACATTATCAAAATCTAAACCTCGAGCCATGACATCTGTTGCTAATAAAATTCTGTTTTTACCTTCATCAAACTGTTTTATAGATCGTATTCTGTAATTCTGAGTTTTGTTAGAGTGTATTACACACATTTCATCGTTAAAAACTTCTTCTAATTGCTTAAATAAATAATCTGCAGTCCTTTTAAAACCAACAAAGATCAATACTTTATTATACGTTTCTTTATCACTTAAAAGATGATGCAACAAGTTTACTTTCGTAAAAAAGTTAGGAATATTATAAGAAACTTGCTCAATATTATCTAATGGAGTTCCACTAACAGCCACAGAAATTTTCTCTGGATTTTTAAAAAAATCATCAATTAAAAAAGCTACATCTTCAGTCATAGTTGCAGAAAACAAAACATTTTGTCTTCTTTCTGGTAAAATATCAAAAATGTTCATCAACTGAAAACGAAAACCTAAATCTAGCATCACATCTACTTCATCAATCACCAATTTTTGAATTGATTTTAACTTCAAAGCATTGCTTAAACCTAAATCGTATAAACGTCCAGGAGTTGCTACTATAATATCTTGCCCTTGTAAAATTGCTTGTTTTTGAGTGTTGATATTAGCTCCTCCATAAACTCCCAAAACACGAACATTTATGTATTTTGATAGTTTTTCTATCTCATCTACAACCTGTAAAACTAATTCACGAGTTGGTACTAAAACCAAAACTCTTGGATGTTTTTGTTTAGAAAACTTTAAATCGCGTAAAATTGGCAACATATACGCAAAAGTTTTTCCTGTTCCTGTTTGCGCAATTCCTACAACATCTTTACCAGATCTAACCACAGAAAAAGCTTGCTCTTGAATAGGTGTTGGGTTTTCGAATCCCAAATCGTCAATAGCATATTGCAGTTGATTTGATAAATCTAAATCTTTAAAAGTCATTCTCTAAATTTTATGCAAAGATACGTAAAGTTTCAAGTTCAAGGTTTAAAGTTCGCAGTTCAAAGTTTAGCGTTCAGAAACCTAATTTTATAAAGTATTTAGTAGTTTTGCAAGCAGAAAATAATCCTATTTAATGATTACAGATACTCACACTCATTTATATTCAGAACAATTTGATAATGATAGAAAAACGATGATTCAACGTGCAAAAGAAGCTGGTGTTTCTCGCTTTTTTATTCCTGCAATCGATTCTAGTTACACAGAAAGCATGCTTTCTTTAGAAAAAGAAAACCCTAATGATGTTTTTTTGATGATGGGTTTGCATCCAACATCCGTTAAAGAAAATTACAAAGAAGAATTGGCGCACGTAAAAGAATGGATAGACAAAAGAGATTTCTTTGCCATTGGCGAAATTGGTATCGACTTATATTGGGATAAAAGTTTTCTGCGGCAACAACAAGAATCTTTTAGAACACAAATTCAATGGGCAAAAGAAAAAAGGTTACCTATCGTTATTCATTGTAGAGATGCATTTGATGAGATTTTCGAAGTTTTAGAAACCGAAAAAAGCGACGATTTAAGAGGGATTTTCCATTGTTTTACTGGTACTTTAGCACAAGCAAAACAAGCTATTTCTTATAATATGAAATTAGGAATTGGTGGAGTTGCCACTTTTAAAAATGGTAAAATCGATCAGTTTTTGAATGAAATTGATATTAAAAACATTGTTTTAGAAACAGATGCACCTTATTTAGCGCCAACACCTTTTAGAGGAAAAAGAAACGAATCTTCTTACATTACCAAAGTAATTGATAAATTGGTAGATATTTACGAGCTGTCTTTTGATGAAATTGCCGATATTACTACTCAAAATTCTAAAGACGTTTTTAATATTTAATCTGATGAAAAAACATTTTTTATTGATAATTTTATTCGCCTGTTCTTTTTCAATAAATTCTCAAGAATATAGAAAATTTTGGGAAGATGGCAAATTAACTTGGGAGGATTTCCAAGGGAAGCCCAATCAAAATAACCCAACATATCTTGCGTATGTTTTAATGTATCAAACAGATAAAAAAGTAATTAATGATATTACTTACTTTGGAGTTTTTTCTGATGCCTATATTGATAAATCTTTATCTTATGTTCATAATAATTTGAAAGATGAACATCATTTAAATTATAATCAAGTAATTTTTAATATTGTTGAAATACACAAAAGAAAATTGCAAAAAAGAATTTATACTATAGATAATATTTTTAATATAAATTCCCTTTTTAGCGATACTAAAAATCAGTTAGAAGGTGAAATTCTTAATTTTCAAGAAGAAGGGAGTTATGGAATTCAGAAAGATGTAACAGAAAAATGGCTTTTAAAAACAACACAACTATTAGCAAGCACCAATATTTTTGAAATACCAGATTACAGAAAAAGTAATTGGACTTATGGTTTATATGGTGGTGTAGATTTTGGTGTTTATGGTAATGAATACAGTGAAATTTTCAACAATACAATTGCACTTTCTTTAGGTTTTGAATTCTCTTATAAAAAAGTCTTTATGGGATTAAATATGAACATTACCAACAGCAAATTAAATAAAGACTTAGTTGATGATACTTTAATAATTCCTAAAGGAGAAAAAAGTACAATAAGTGTATTGAATGGCTATTTTGGGTATCCTGTTTATGAATCAAAAAAGTTTAGAATTTTACCTTTTGTAGGTTATGGAGTTCAGCTTTTTGGAGAAGCAGGAGATCAAGATGATAAGCAAGAAATCTCAGCAGGTGCCTCAATATTTGGTTTAAATTTTGATTTTAAAAGTAAAAAAACCGTCAATTTTACACCAACTATTTTTGATTTAAGAGAAGAAGGTAACAGTTATTTTAGAGCTAGAATTTTTGTTAGTAACTCTAATTTCAATCCCAATTTAAAGGGATACAGCATAAATATTGGATTATTTTACGGAATTGAGGGTAGACTTTTATCAATAAAATAATTTGAAAACTCAAACCACATATCAAAAAACACCTATAGGAATCGCAAAAATTGTTGGCGATTTTAACGGAATTCAATCTGTTTCTGTTATAGATGATGGTACAATTTCTGAAAACGATTTAAAAGCATCAGTTCCTGAATGTTTGCAAGAATGTGTTGTACAATTAGATGAATATTTTAAAGGTAAAAGAGCTAGTTTTAATTTGACTGTAAATCCAAAAGGAACTCCATTTCAACTAAAAGTTTGGAAATCTTTATTAAAAATCAAATACGGAAAAACAACCAATTATTTAGCACAAAGCAAATCTTTAGGCGATGTAAAAGCCATAAGAGCTGTAGCAACTGCCAATGGTAAAAACCCACTTTGGATTGTAATTCCTTGTCATAGAGTAATTGGTTCTGATGGTTCTTTAACAGGTTATGCAGGTGGTATTTGGCGAAAACAATGGTTGCTAAATCATGAAAATCCTACAAAACAACAATCGCTGTTCTAAAAATAAAAGCCAGGAATTCACGAATTCTCTTTTTCAAATTCTATAATTTTATTTTACTAATGAAAAACCAACGGTTTTTTAAAATTTGTGAAATTATTTAAGAGTGATAATAAAATATTTAAAAAATTCGTGAATTCGTGGCGAAAAAATCAGTTTTTATAAAACAATATATAAGTTTGCTTTATTTAAAAAACGTTTCAAATATTAAAAAACATATTTTTACGTTCAGTACATATTGTATTATATGTTTAAAAAATATCTTTTTTTCGCATTGATTTTTGTTGGATTTTCTATCCAATCGCAAACAATATCTACAGATTTTAGAAAACGAACTATTGATGTAAAAAAAGATACGATTCAATTAGATTCTGTTGCCATAAATCCACAGAAATTTAAAATTTTAGATCGTTTAGAAAAAACAATTCCTGCTTTAGAGTATCAAATAGATTTTAGCAACGCTGTTTTAATTATAAACTCAAAAAAATATCCAAAAATTTTTATTGAATATTTTAGAATTCCAGATTTTTTAACCAAAGTTTACAGCCCTTTTGATGATAAATTAATTCTACAAAATAATACAAATCAAGGGCAATTATACAGTTTAACCACTAATAAAAAAGCAACCGATTTAAAGCTTTTTGATGGCTTACAAACCAGAGGTTTTATTACTAGAGGAATTACATCTGGTAACAATCAAAATGCAGTTACAAATTCGGCTTTAGATTTAGAAATTTCTGGTAAACTATCTCAAAACGTAACCTTAAGAGCCAATATTTTCGATACCAATATTCCCATTCAAGATAATGGAGTTTCGCAAAATTTAACAGATTTTGATCGAATTTTTATTGAAATGTTTACCGATAATTGGCGCGTAAAAGCAGGAGATTTATCACTTAAAAATACAGAAACGTTCTTTTTACCTTTTCAAAAACAAGTTTCTGGTTTAGAGGTTGAAGCAGATATAAACAACGATTTAAAAGTTGCTGCATCTGGAGCAATTGTAAGAGGTAAATTCAATAATTTTAAATTTGTGGGTGTAGAAGGCAATCAAGGTCCTTACAAACTTTTTGGCGCAAATAACGAAGCTGTAATTTTAATTATTGAAGGTAGTGAAAATGTCTATGTAAATGGTATTAAAATTAAAGCTGGCGAAAACGAAGATTATACTGTGGATTATAATTTGGGCGAAATAAGATTCAACACCACATTTCCTATTACAAACGATATGAGAATTACTGTGGAATTCCAATATGCAGAAAGAAATTACACACGTTTTGTTACGTATAATAAAACCGAATATGAAAACGATAAATTTAACATTGCAGGTTATTTTTACTCAGAAAATGATGCTAAAAATCAACCTTTACAACAAAGTTTATCAACAGAACAGCAACAAATCTTGGCAAATGCTGGCAACAATGTAGATGCTATGGTTTCTGAAAGTGCTTTTTTAGATGCGTTTAATGAAAACAAAATTTTATACAAAAAAGTAATAACTGGCAATGAAGAAGTTTTTGAATATTCCACCAATCCAGATGATGAATTATTTACAGTAACCTTTACAAATGTTGGCGCAAATAATGGTGACTATAGCATTAAAGAAACCATTGCAATTGGAACTATTTTTGAATTTGTTGGCGAAAATTTAGGAGAATACAACCCAATTGTACGTTTAATTGCACCCACAAAATCGCAATTTTTTGTGGTAAAATCTGGTTACAATCCTTCAGAAAAAACGAATATGAATACAGAAGTTGCCATTAGTAATATCGATACTAATTTATTTTCGGAAATTGATAATGAAGATAATAAAGCACTTGCTATAAAAGTTGGTTTAGAACAGGTTTTAATTGATAAAAAGTGGAAACTCTCAACAAACATTAACCACGAATATGCACACAAAAATTTTAGAAGTTTGCAACGTTGGGAATCTGTAGAATTTAATAGAGATTGGAATATTTTAACTAACAATGCCACCAAAAATTACTTTCAAACAGGCTTGAACTTAACCAATAAAAAAGGCGATTTTGTAACCTATCAATTTAATAATTTAACCTACGATAATAGTTTTAAAGGTATAAAACACGAACTAAAATCGAGAATAAACGCTCATAAAACTTCCTTTTTTTTAGATGGAAGTTTCCTTTCAAATTCGTCTAATTTAGAAAATAATTCTTTTTTTAGAGCCATAGCAAAAGCCGAACATTCCTTAAAAAAATCTTGGTTTGGTGCACGTATAAATTTTGAAACCAATTTAAGAGAAAATGTAAATACCAATGAATTTATCAATACAAGTCATCGATTTAAAGATTATGAAGCATATGTTGGTATTGGAGATTCTACAGAAATTTTTGCGAAAATTGGTTTTAATTACAGAAATAACGATAGTATAAAACAAAACCATTTTACGGAAATTAACAACCGAAAAACGTTTTATATCAATAGTAAACTCATTAAAAATAAAAACACGAATTTAAGTGTGTTTGCAAATTACAGAATCACAAAAAATAATTTTACAACCGATGAAAAAGCATTGAACTCAAGAGTGGTTTTTAATCAGAAATTGTTTGATAATTTTATCAATTTAGGAACCGTCTACGAAACATCATCAGGAAATGTTGCCAGACAAGATTTTGTATATGTACAAACAGAACCTGGTTTGGGTTTTTATACGTGGATTGATTATAATAACGATGGTGTAAAAGATTTTAACGAGTTTGAAATTGCACTTTTTCAAGATCAAGCAAATTATTTACGATTGCCAAGACCAAACTTGCGTTTTATTGCCACTCAACGTGCAAAATGGAGTCAATCCATAACTATAAATCCTAGAAAATTTAGCAAAGAAAAAGGGTTTAAAAAATTCATTTCTCACTTTTATAATCAAAGTTTTTTATCCGTAGAAAATGAGCAAGAAAGAACTGCGAATTCGTTTCAATTAAATCCTTTTGATTTTAATGAAAACTCTTTAATTGCTTTGAATTTAAACATCAGAAACAGCTTGTATTACAATAAAGATTTGCAAAAAAATAGTGTAACTTTCACGTATGGAAACTCACAATTAAAACAACAATATTTTATTGGTAATCAAGAAAATAACATCGAATTACATCAACTGGAATATGCGCATAAATTTGCTGATTTTTGGTTGATAGATGTATTAGCAAAAACCGCTACAAACAGTTTAGAAACAGAAAATTTTATCAATCGAAATTTTGAAATTGATGCCAATGAAATCAATCCAAAAATAAGTTTTTTATACAATGAAAATAATCGCTTTTCGGCTTTTTATCACTTTAAAAAGAAAGAAAACCAATTGGAAGATTTTGAGGTTTTGAATCAACAAAAATTTGGTGTTGAATATTTTTACATCAGCAAAGCTAAAAACCAAATTTCTGCAAATGTAAATGTGTTTTTAAATGATTTTACTGGCGATACAAACACACCAGTTGCCTACCAAATGTTAGAAGGTTTACAAGCAGGACAAAATTACACATGGAATTTGCTTTTTAACCGAAAAATAAACTCCTTTTTAAACTTAAATTTGAGTTATTTAGGTAGAAAAAGCGAAAACTCAAGAGCAATTCATACAGGAAGTGTACAGTTGAGAGCTAGTTTTTAATGGTTATAAATTAACTTTCGAACCTAAATTAATCAAAAAAAAGTACTTACTTTGTAAGAGAATGATGAAAATTATTGCAATTTTAATATCTAACCTGATTCTTATTCAGAGCTTAAACATTAATTTAGAGTCTTTTGCTAAATTAAAGGTGTTGTTAGAGCATGCGCAATTTCATCAAGAAAAATATGGAGATAATTTATTTGAATTTCTCTATGAACATTATGGAGATGAAGATTTGTTAACCGCAAATAATCATGATGAACATGAAGATTTACCTTTTAAAGAAAGCTCACAAAATTTTAATCATTTAATTTCTGTTTTTGATTTTAAAATAGATGTTTTTGAACTCAAAAAAAATATTA
This sequence comes from Polaribacter sp. Hel_I_88, assembly GCF_000687935.1. Classification (NCBI taxonomy): domain Bacteria; kingdom Pseudomonadati; phylum Bacteroidota; class Flavobacteriia; order Flavobacteriales; family Flavobacteriaceae; genus Polaribacter; species Polaribacter sp. Hel_I_88. Next base: position 1,062,303 of record NZ_JHZZ01000001.1, read on the forward strand.
TTTTAAACTTAAAACCAACTTTTTTCTACAAAGATTCCTATTCCTTTTTTGAAAAACCAACTGTTTTTCAACCACCAAAATATTCATAGTTTTTTTTAGATAGTTATTCTTGTTGCATCAACAAGGACTTTATTATGTATAAAATATTTATGAATTATGTTAGAAAACATTATAAAATTCAGCTTAAAAAATAAGCTGCTTATTTTTCTATTTACAGCATTTTTAAGTGGTTTTGGTGTATACTCAATTACCCATATTTCTGTTGGTGCTGTGCCAGATATTACCAACAATCAAGTACAAGTAATTACGACTTCTCGTAATTTATCTACACAAGATGTGGAACAATTTATAACGTATCCTGTTGAACTTGAAATGGCGAATTTACCAGGAGTTACAGAAATCAGATCAGTTTCCAAGTTCGGTTTATCTGTAGTTACTATTGTTTTTGAGGATGATTTAGGCACCTATTTACCAAGACAATTAATTGCCGAGAAAATTAAATCTGCTTCAGAAAAAATTCCAGAAGGTTTTGGCACTCCAGAAATGGGGCCAATCACAACAGGTTTAGGCGAAATTTATCAATATATTTTAGACGTAAAACCTAGTTTTAAAGATCAATATTCGGTTACTAAATTAAGAACCATTCAAGATTGGATTGTAAAAAGACAGCTTTCAGGCATTCCTGGAGTGGTTGAAGTAAATACTTGGGGAGGTTTTTTAAAGCAATATGAAGTTGCCATAAATCCAAGCAAATTAAATGCAATGAATATTTCTGTCTCCAAAATTTATGAGGCGTTAGAAAAAAATAATAGCATTGCAGGAGGTGGTTATATTGAGAAAACAAACCAAGCTTTTTTTATTAGAGGAGAAGGTTTGATAAAAAGTTTAGAAGATATTGGCAACATCATCGTCCAAAATAATGGCACACCAATTTATATAAAAGATATTGCAAAAGTTGGTTTTGGCAGTGCAACTCGTTTTGGAGCCATTACAGGAAATGGTGAAGGCGAAAAAGTACTTGGCCAGATTATGATGCTGAAAGATGGCGATTCCAAAACCATTATAAATGCTGTAAAAGAAAGAGTTGCTTCCATTCAAAAAACGTTGCCTGAAGGTGTTTTTATCAACGGATTTTTAGAAAGAAGCGAATTAATTGACAAAACAACTTACACAATTTCAGAAAACTTACTTATAGGATCACTTATTGTAATTTTTATTGTGGTTTTATTATTGGGTAATATTCGCTCTGGATTAGTAGTTGCTTCTGTAATTCCTTTAAGTTTATTATTTGCCATTTCTTTGATGAGCATTTTTAATATTGATGCCAATTTAATGAGTTTGGGAGCCATCGATTTTGGGATTATAATTGATGGAGCTGTTATTATTGTAGAATATATTACGTTTACCATTATTGCCAAAAGTGATGATTTACAGCTTTTAGAAAAATCTACAAAACAAGAACAAATTGATTCAATTACACTAAAAAGTGCATCAAAAATGATGAATTCTGCCATTTTTGGGCAATTAATTATCTTACTAATATTTATTCCGATTTTAACTTTAGAAGGTGTTGAAGGCAAAATGTTTAAACCAATGGCGCTTACCTTTAGCTTTGCTTTAATTGGTGCAATGTTACTTTGTTTAACCTATGTTCCTGTAGTTTCTTCGTTATTTTTAAAGCCAAAAAAACCGAGTAAAAACAATATTTCAATAAAAATAATGAATTTTTTGAATCGTTTTTATGCGCCAATTATCAACTGGTCTTTGCATCATAAAAAAATAGTTGTTGGTTTTGCAAGTTTGCTTTTAATTTCAAGTATTTGGATGTTTAGCAAAATGGGTGGTGAATTTGTGCCAACTTTAGATGAAGGAGATTTTGTAATTCAGCCAGTTTTAAAAACGGGAACATCCCTTGGAAAAACCATCAAAATTACTACTAAAATTGAACAGATTTTATTAGATAATTTTCCAGAAGTAGACCAAGTTGTTACTAGAATTGGTGCAGCAGAGGTTCCTACAGACCCAATGTCTATGGAAGAAAGTGATGTAATTATAAAATTGAAACCTAAAGATACGTGGACATCAGCAGAAAGCAAAGATGAATTAGCTGACAAATTTAAAGAAGCATTGGCTATAATTCCAGAAATGGAAGTGGAATTTACACAACCCATAGAAATGCGTTTTAACGAGTTAATTACTGGAGTTAGAGCAGATATTGCCATTAAAATATTTGGAGAAGATTTAGCTGTTTTAGCAGAAAAAGGAGACCAATTAAAAAATTTAATTCAGAATGTAGAAGGTGCTTCAGACATTGTTGTGGAAAAAGTAGAAGGTTTGCCACAGATGAGCATCAACTATAACAGAAATAAAATTGCACGTTATAATTTAAATATTGCCGATGTAAATGAACTGATTTCTATGGGGTTTGCTGGTAAAATTATCGGGAATGTTTTTGAAGGCGAAAAACGTTTTGATTTGGCAATTCGTTTAGATGAAAGTAGCAGAAAAGACATTGCTAGTTTGCAAAATCTATTTGTAGACACACCAAATGGAACTAAAATTCCTTTAAGTGAATTGGCTGAAATTAGCTACACAACTGGACCTGCACAAATTTCTAGAGATGATACAAAACGTAGAATTGTAGTCGGAATTAATGTAAGAAACAGAGATTTACAATCGGTTGTGAATGAAATTCAAACTATTGTTGATGTAAATTTAAAACTTCCAGTAGGTTATACTATAACGTATGGAGGTCAGTTTGAAAATTTACAAAGTGCAAAATCACGTTTATTAATTGTAGTTCCAATTGCATTAGCATTGATATTTTTATTGCTCTATTTTGCGTTTGGTTCTGTAAAAGAAGCGTTGTTGGTGTATGTTGTAATTCCACTTTCTGCAGTTGGTGGCGTTTATTTATTGTGGCTTAGAGATTTGCCTTTTAGCATTTCTGCTGGTGTTGGTTTTATTGCCCTTTTTGGGATTGCAGTTTTAAACGGAATCGTTTTAATTGAGCATTTTAAAGAACTCAAAAAAGAAGGTTTTAACAACATTGAAGAGCTTATAAAGAAAGGAACAAAAGAGCGTTTGCGTCCTGTAATTTTAACAGCAACTGCTGCTGCTTTAGGTTTTTTACCCATGGCAATTTCTACAAATGCTGGTGCAGAAGTCCAGCGTCCTTTAGCAACAGTTGTTATTGGTGGTTTAATTACTGCAACCTTATTAACCTTAATTGTTTTACCAGTTTTATATGCTTGGTTTGAAGAAAAAAAGAATCTTAAAATGAATAAAAAAGCTCTTTTAACAATTGTTGGTTTCTTGTTTGTGTTACAAAGTAATGCACAAACAAAACTAAATTTGGAACAAACTTTGGGATTGGCAATTAAAAATAATACCGATTTAAAAGCGGCTAATTTAAAGATTGATAAAAGCAATGCACTTGTTAAAAATGCTTTTACGTTTGATAAAACGAATATTTATTATAGTTATGATGAAAATAATTTAGCCTTAAACAACCAACCTTTGCGTGTTTTTGGAATTGCACAAGATTTTAAATTTCCGACAGTTTATTTTGCTGATAAAAATGTATATCAAACAAAAGTAACTTTAGAAGAAAGTACATACAATATTAAATATCAACAACTAAAAAAAGAAGTTTCAAGTAACTATTATCAATTAGTGTATGCTAAAAACAAGGCCAAAACCTATGGTTTTTTAGATGGTTTGTACCAAGATTTTTCTAAAAAAGCAGTGCGTAGATTTGAGCTGGGTGAAACTAATTATTTAGAAATGATTACAGCAAAATCGAAACAAAAACAATTAGAAACACTCTATAAACAAGCTTTGCAAGAAGTTATTTTATCCGAAGAAAAACTAAAGGCTGTTGTACAAGTAGAAAGTCTGGAGATTGTTGATGAAAATGTATCCGTTTTAGAAATTCAAACCATTGCAACAAATAATAATGATGGTTTGCAATATTTTGAAAACGCCAAAAATTACGAAGAAGCACTTTATAAATTAGAGAAACAAAGTTTGTTGCCAGATATTAGTCTGGAATATTTTCAAGGCACGAACGATTTGTTAAACAACAACTTAACTGGTTTTCAAATTGGTTTAAAAATTCCGTTATTATTTTCTGGAAATTCATCAAAAATAAAAGCCTCAAAAATTTCTAAAAGTATTGCAGAAGCTGAGGAACAAAACTATAAATTGGTTTTAGAAGCGAAATATAAATCGCTTTTGGCAACTTTAAATCAATATAAAGAAAGCATCAATTACTATAATAATGAAGGTGAAAACCTAAAAAATGAAATTATAAAAACTGCCAATAGAACGTTTAAAGAAGGCGAAATCGACTTTTTTCAATATCTACAAAGTATTGAAACTGCTAAAGAAATAGAACTTTCTTATTTGGAAGATTTAAACACCTATAACCAAACAATTATCAACATTAACTACTTAACTTTAAATCCTTTTTAAAGATGAAAAATATAGCACTACTTTTAATATCAGTTTTATTTTTTGCTTGCGGAAATCAAGAAAAAAAGATAGAAACTGTTTCAGAAACAACAGAAAACAGTAATTTAATTACCATTAGCAAACAACAATTTGAAAGCGAAAAAATGGCTTTTGGTGAGCTCGTAGAACATCAATTTTATAATACTATAAAAACAACAGGCATAATTGATGTTCCACCAGAAAACAGAGCAAGTGTAAGTACTTTTATGGGGGGTTATGTAACTAAAATTCCACTTTTAATTGGCGATAAAGTAAAAAAAGGACAAATAGTTGCAACTTTACAAAACCCAGAATTTGTAGAAATTCAGCAAGATTATTTAGAGATTTCAGCACAATTGAGCTATTTAAAAAATGAATTTGAAAGACAGAAAACACTATATAATGAACAAATAACTTCCGAAAAAAATTACTTAAAAGCCGAAAGTAGTTACAAAAGTAATTTAGCAACATATAATGGTTTGCGTAAAAAATTACAAATGATGCATCTAAATCCAAATACAATTGAAAAGGGTGAAATTTCATCAACTATAAACTTATATGCACCCATAAACGGATTTGTAACCAAAGTAAATGTGAGCAATGGTTCTTACATTTCTTCCGCAAATGAAGTACTAGAAATTATAAATACGGAGCATATTCATTTGGAATTAAATGTTTTTGAAAAAGATATTTTAAAGATTAAAAAAGAGCAAAAAATAGAATTCAAAATTCCAGAAGCATCTACAAAAAGCTTTGAAGCTGAAGTTTATTTAGTGGGTACTTTTGTAAATAATGACAGAACTATAAAAGTGCATGGACACATAAATCATAAAGAGCAAACAAATTTTATAACAGGAATGTTTATTGATGCATCAATAATTTATAGCGAAAATAAAGAAATTTCATTACCAAAAAGTGCTGTTTTAAAAAATGAAAATAATGCGTTTGTATTTGTTTTAAATGATGAAAATAAAGATGCTTATGTTTTTGAAAAGATAAAAATTACAACTCAATTAGAAGATGAAAATTTTGTTCAAATTGAAAATCATCAATCTTTACAGAATAAAAAAATACTTACAGAAGGACTTTCTATGTTTTAAATCATTTATTTAGATAGATAATTAACGCAACCTTTTCTATTTTTTATCATCTATAAAATGTACTATTGTAATCTTATAAAAAAGAAAACCTAAAAATATTGGTACGTTCTTTGATAAGTTAATTAACTTAAAATTAAAAAAAATCAACCATGAAAAAAATTACATTACTTATTTTATTATTTGCTTCAACATTTGCAATTGCTCAAGAAAAAGAAGAAGAAAAGGATCCACAGGATATCAATAAAAATCACGAGATTAAGATTAATGCGTTTAACTTAATTGCATTTTCTTCTATAGATCTGTCTTATGAAAGGTTACTAAATTCAGAATCTTCAGCTGGTGTTGCTGTATTTTACAATTTTTCAGAATATGGAAATGATGATGTTGGTTTTCCTAAAAAATTCTCTATAACTCCATATTATAGATGGTTTTTTTCTGAAAATTCTTATGCTAGAGGTTTTTTTATTGAAGGTTTTGGTATGTTGAATACGTATCAAGATATTGAATACTTTTTTAATGATACCGAAAATATAAAAACTGAAACTTCCTTTGCTTTGGGTATTTCTGCTGGTGGAAAATTTGCTACTAAATCAGGATTTACAACAGAAGTGTATTTAGGAATTGGAAGAAACCTTACCAATAGTAATAATGATGAAGACTTTTTTCAAAATGAAATTATTGGAAGATTTGGTATTTCTTTAGGTTATAGATTTTAAGTTGCTAACTTAAAAAGTTATATTTTTGAATAAAAAATCATGAAAAAACTACTGTTACTTTCCGCGCTTTTTATAAGCTCTTTTACTTTTTCTCAAAAAGAAATAAAGTTAGATATTGCTGATGCACTTGTGATTAGAAGTTTAGAGTTTTCTTACGAACAATATATAAATACCGAATCTTCTTTTGGTGTTTCTGCACTTTTTAATTTAGCAAAACAAGACGTAGATTTTAGATATAATGAGAATGTAATGATTACTCCTTATTATCGTCATTATTTTACAACAGATTATACTTGGAACTTTTTTGGAGAAGGTTTTTTGGGAATAAATTCTGGAAAAGATTTAAATGTAGACACCTCTTTAACTACTACTTACACAAATTACACAGATGCTGCTTTAGGTGTTGCTGCTGGTTTAAAATATGTTGCAAATGGTGGTTTAACTATTGATGCGTATGCAGGAATTGGAAGAAATTTATTTGGTTCTAATTCACCTACTTTAGTACCAAGAATTGGCGTAAATGTTGGCTGGAGATTGTAATATTCAACTATTTTTTGGAAGTATTCACATAAAATACTATCAAAAAAAATAACAAAAATGGACGTAGAAAACATCATAAAAGAATTAAACTTTAAAGCCATTAGGAGTTCTGGTGCTGGAGGACAACATGTAAATAAAACCTCGTCTAAAATAGAATTAACGTTCGATTTAGAAAACTCAAATTCTTTATCTGATGATGAAAAAACACTGCTAAAAACCAAACTTTCATCAAAATTAACCAATGAAAATGTGTTGATTTTGTTTTGTGAAGAAACACGCTCTCAACATAGAAACAAAGATTTGGCAATTAAACGTTTTTTAGGGTTGATAAAAACAAACTTAATTAGACCAAAAAAAAGAAAGAAAACAAAACCAAGCAAAGGTGTTATAAAAAAACGCCTTGAAACCAAACAAAGAACTTCGGTTAAAAAAGCGTTACGTAAAAGACCAAAATTAGACTAAAAAAAAGTCGAGTAATTTAACTTAAAAGTTATAGTTACTCGACTTTATATTTTTAGTATTTATAAAACTTCTAAAAAGCTTCAGCAATATTTACGTAGAAATTTCCATCAGATTCGTTTCCTGCTCCATAATCAAAACGAATATTTAATTTTTCCTTTTTATCTAGCATAAAACGCAATCCTACTCCATAATTTAATTTTAAATCATTTAAACTTAAATCTGTAGATTTATTAAAAGCATCTCCTGCTCCAACAAAAGCAACAAAACCAAATCTACTATCTTTAAAGGTTTTTCTGTATTCTACTTGCGCTGCTAATAAATTTTCTTCAATATATCTTCCTTCAATATAACCACGCATCATTTGTTCGTTTCCAAAAAGAGCTAATTCAGCTAAAGGCACATCTCCATTTGCAAAATGACCAATGGCTTGAAATGCCAAAACATCATCATTTTTTTGTGAAATTTTCATGTAATGACGTAAATCAAATCGTGTTAAATCAAAATCATGTGTTCCTCCTAAAGAAGTATTGTAAAAACCTTTTGTAAGTTCAAAATACCAACCTTTAGATGCATTTAAAATATTATCTCTACTATCATATAAAAGCGCTAACTCAACTCCAGTAGACGTTGAGCCATCAAAACCTGTTGGCATGTTTACATCTAATAAACCATCTTCTTCAATGGTGGTATCATAAACTGTATTGTATCTAAAACCTCCTCCTAAAAACAAATAACGCGTAAAGGCCTGTTTTAAAAGAATTGGTTCTATTAAAAATTGATAGGTATCGTAAATTTCTTCATTGGTATCTGGTGAGTTTTGTCCTATTCCATAATACAATCTTGGGTAATTTTGAAAAATGATATTACCTGAAATTACCCATTTTTCTTGATTGGTAAAAATCTCAAAACCTGAATAAATAAAAAACTGATTGTTTAACGTGTACAACATAGAAACTGGCATGTTTGATGTTCTTGTTTCATCTCCACTTCCTTTAAATTTAAACAAGTATTTTGCACCAACTCCAAAACCAAAATTTGTTTCTGGGGAATAACTAACAATGGGTGCTGTTATAATTTTAGCTAAATATAAACTTGAATCTTTTGCAACCTTTTTTTTATTCGGATAAAAAGTAAACGTTTCTACAAAATTATCTAAACCACTTCCTTTCTTTTCTTCTTTTTCTTGTGAATTGATTGAAAACACGAACAAGAATATAAAAATTGTAAGTACTAAATTTTGAATTTTATTTTTTGATTGATGGCTTTTCATGTTATGATTTATAATTTCTACAAAGTTATTACGCGATTTTGCTAAAAATGAACTCATATAGATTTTTGCTTAATTGATATGAATAGAAAAAATTGATAAAAAAAATCACTTTTCTATTTCACAGTAAAAAAATCCAACTTAATTTTGCAGCGTTCTCATAAAGGGGTGCTAATTTTTAGTGTTCAGTTTACAGTTTCAGTTCACAGTTGAAAAACTTTGAATTTTTAATTTTAAACTTTGAATTAAAGAAAGGCTGAGATCATACCCAATGAACCTAGAACAGGTAATGCTGTTTAGGGATATTATAACAAGTTGTTGCAAATATTATTAAAGATCAAAGTGCATTTTGATTGCAATAATAGTAGCATATTTGAAACTAGTTTTTGGTACCGAAAATTAGCTAATTTGTGTTTTACTTGTAATAACAACAATTAATTATTCAATAATAATCACAAGAATAATTACCTCTTTTTATTCGTTTTAAATTTTTTAAAATGAAAAAAATATCCATTTTTTTATTCTTGTTTGTAAGTACACTTGCAAACGCCCAATCGTTTAAACTTTCAGGAAAAGTTATCGATACAAACAAAGAACCTTTACCAGGAGCATCTATTTTGGTTAAAGAAATTAACAAAGGAACATCAGCAGATTTTGATGGTAATTTTAATTTTACTCTACAAAAAGGAACCTACACCTTAGAAGTTTCATTTATAGGTTACAAAACAATTTCAGAGAAAATTACGCTTTCTAAAGATTTAGAATATGTAGTTGAGTTAAATGCTGATGAAACTGTTTTAGACGAAGTTTTAGTGGCTGCAGTTCGTGCAAATGCAGACATTCCTGTAACGTTCTCTAACTTATCAAAAAAAGAAATTGCCAAACGTAATTTAGGACAAGACATTCCTATTTTGTTAAACTACTTACCTTCTGTAGTTTCTTCCACTGATGGAGGTGCAGGAATTGGGTATACCTACATGAGCGTTCGTGGTTCTAACAACGAAAGAATTAACGTAACTGTAAACGGAATTCCTTATAATGATGCAGAAAGTCATGGTACTTTTTGGGTGAATTTAGGAGATTTTGCTTCCTCCACAGAAAATTTACAATTACAAAGAGGAGTTGGTACATCTACCAATGGTTCTGGAGCTTTTGGTGCTAGTTTAAACATTTTAACAGATGCAGTTTCAGAAGAAGCTTTTGGAGAAATTTCCAATTCTTTTGGCTCTTTCAACACCAGAAAACATACCGTAAAATTTAGTACTGGAAAACTGAATAATAACATAGAAATTGCAGGGCGTTTGTCTAATATTTCTACTGATGGTTATGTAGATAGAGCTTCTGCAGACTTAAAATCGTACTTTTTACAAGGAAGTTACTCTGATGAAAATACGTTGATAAAAGCAATTACTTTTGGCGGAAAAGAATTAACATATCAAGCTTGGTTTGGTTTAACTGCTGATGAATTAGCCGAAGATAGAAGACAAAATCCTTATACGTATGATAATGAAGTTGATGATTACAGCCAGAACCATTATCAATTACATTGGAATGAAAAATTGAACAATAATTGGTCTACAAACTTAGCTTTAAACTATACAAAAGGAGCAGGATTTTTTGAGCAGTTTAAAGAAGATGAAACTGCTGCAGACTTTAATAATATAATTGTTGATGGAAGTGATGTTATTGTAAGACGTTGGTTAGATAATGATTTTTATGTGTTTAATTTCAACACAAATTATAAAACTGATAAAATCAATTTTATAACGGGTATTTCTTATTCTCATTACACAGGAGATCATTTTGGAGAGGTTATTTGGGGAGAAAACTTAGCGCCAAACGTAAACATAAGAGATCGTTATTACTTTTCTGACGCTAAAAAAACAGACTTTTCTATGTTTGCAAAAGCAACCTTTAGCATCAATGAAAAATTATCTGCCTATGCAGATTTACAAGGACGTTTTGTGGGATACCAAACTGAAGGAATTACCAATGATATTGTTCCTATTGATGTAGATAGAAATTTCAATTTCTTTAACCCCAAATTTGGTTTTACGTATAATATCAACCAAAATAATAATTTATACACCTCTTTTGCAGTTGCTAATAGAGAACCAAACAGAAACGATTTTGAAAACGGAGTTTCTACACCAGAATCTTTGAACGATTTTGAATTTGGATGGCGTTTAAACAATGGAAACATAAAACTAAACACCAATATTTATTATATGGATTATAAAGATCAGTTGGTTTTAACTGGTGCTTTAGATGATGTTGGGCAACCAATTAGAGCAACTTCTGGAAGTAGTTACAGATTAGGTTTAGAAATTGATGCAGATATAAGACTATCTGATAAATTCTCCATAAAACCAAATGCTGCTTTTAGCAACAATAAAAACAGAGGTTTTATAACAGAAATTGAAGGAAGTTTGCAAAATTTGGGGAATACAGATTTATCTTTTTCACCTGATGTAATTATTGGAAACATGTTTATTTATAATCCTTTAGATAATTTACAGTTTACCTTTTTATCAAAATATGTTGGCGAACAATTTATGAGCAATTTAAGCAGCGCTGTTTCCGAAGATGATGTTTTAGATTCGTTTTTTACAAGTGATATCAATATTGTATACCAAATTAAACCAAAGAAAATTTTTAAATCGATAACCTTTACAGCATTGATAAACAATGTTTTTAACGCAGAATATGTAGATAGAGGTTATTATGGAACTTTTAGTTTCCCTGATGGAAATGGAAATACTGTGACTGGAGATTTTGCAGGGTTTTATCCGCAAGCAACCAGAAATTTCTTGTTAGGAGCAACTTTAAACTTCTAAAAAAAGCACAAAAAAAGAGCGATTTAATTTGTTAAATCGCTCTTTTATATATGCTAATTTTGCAATATTATTTAATGTAATCTTCTACGGTTTCATTTAATTCTTCTCGTAAATCATCAAACTTTTCTACCAACTCTTCAATGTTTTGTTTCACATTTTTAAGTGGCGCATTTTTTTCGTTGATTAATTTTGTGTATTCTTCTTGTATGTCTCTAATATCTTCTAAAACTTCTTCTGTTTTTAATGAGGCAGGAACTGTATTTACCAAATTGGTAATTGAACCATTCAAATCTTCTAAACTTTGAATTGTACTATTATACTCTTTACCTTTTAAGTTTAGTAAACTTTTATTGATGGTATTAAATTCACTCCATCCATTTATAGAAATGGCACTTTCATCATTTGAAATATAGAAAACTTCTGTACCATCATTCAACGTTAAATTATATTCTTTTTCTTTTGTGTTGCAAGAAACAATTAAAAGTGATGTGATTGCTATGATCGCTGTAATTTTTTTTATAATTTTCATGAGTTTATCTAATTAATTGAACATCAAAATTACAGCTAATATTAAAAGTAAATTAATGCAATTCAATGGATTATTTGCTCATTCAAAATTTATATAAGTCCTACTATTTAGCATAGAAATAAAATATTATTCTTTAGTTTTCTGCATTTCTGCAGCCTTTCTTTCTAATTCTGCTTGGAAGCCTTCCATGACTAATTCTTAATATAAATTGAAAAAAGTTGTATTTTTGATTGATATGAAAAAACTCTGTGTAATTTCTGGTTGTAATGGTCCAGGAAAAACAACTGCTTCTTAAACAATTTTACCTGAAAATTTAAATTGTGATGAATTTGTAAATGCAGATGAAATTGCAAAAGGTTTATCTCCATTTAACCCTGAATCTACAAGTATTCAAGCTGGTAGATTAATGCTTAACAGAATAAATAGTCTCTTAAATAGTAATAAAAGTTTTGCTTTTGAAACTACTTTATCTACTAGAAGTTTTACCAACTTTATAAAAGAAGCCAAAATCAATGAATATTCAGTAACTTTACTTTTTCTTTGGTTAAACAAAGAAGACTTAGCTGTAAAAAGAGTGCAAGTTCGGGTTAAAGAAGGTGGACACAATATTCCTGAAAACGTTATTAGAAGAAGATATCAAAAAGGATTGTTTAATTTTTTCAATTTATACAAGCCAATTGTAAATAATTGGATGTTTATTAATAATTCTGGTGATTCTTATGAAATTATTGCGCAAGGCACAGAAATTGTAGATGATATATTAAATGAGGCTATTTGGCTTAACTTAAAAGAAAAATACTATGAGTAATAAAGAATTAACAGAGGAAAGAGAAAAAATAGTTAAAGGATTAGAATTGACTTATGAAAGATTGGTGGAGTTTAAAAAACACAAAAAAACTCCTATAATTATTTCTAAAGGCGATGAAATTATTGAGTTAGATCCAGAAAAAGTAAATCCAAAAACTATTTATAAATATCAATAAGATTACTTTTTCTGCATTTCTGCAGCTTTTCTTTCTAATTCTGCTTGAAACTCTTCCATAACAGGTTTTACTGTGCTATCAGGAATATCAGAAACTTTAATGTACATTAAACCATCCACAGCATTGTTAAATTTAGGATCTACATTAAAAGCTACTAAACGTGCATTTTGCTTTACATATTTTTTAATTAAAACAGGAATTCTTAAAGCTCCAGGTTCAATTTCATCGATAATTTTATCGAACTTTTGCATGTCTGCTTTTGTGGCATCAAACACAAAATCTTTATCACCATCTTTTAACTTTACTTTGTATTCTTTCTTCGGATAAATATATTGAGCCACATAAGGATCGTAATAATGAGATTTCATAAACTCAATCATTAACGATTTAGAAAAGTCTGAAAATTGGTTGCTTATAGAAACACCACCCATTAAATATTTGTATTCTGGATAACGTAAAGTAACATGTACAATTCCTTTCCAAAGTAAAAAAAGTGGCATTGGTTTTTGTTGATATTCGCTAATAATGAAAGCTCTACCCATTTCTATGGTATTTTCCATCATTTGATGCAATTCTGGCTCAATCCTGAACAACGTTTGAATATAAAAACCGTTAATTCCGTATTTTTTATAAATTTCTTTTCCAAGGCCCATTCTGTAAGCGCCAGCCAAACAATTTGCCTCTCTGTCCCACAATAATAAATGATGATAATATTTATCGAACTTATCTAAATCAATTTCTTTATTAGTTCCTTCGCCAACTTCTCTAAACGTAATTTCACGCAATCTCCCAATTTCATGCAACAAATTAGGAATGTCTTTAGCACTTGCAAAAAACACTTCGTAATTTTTAGTTTCTAATAATCTTGTTTCTTTTTTTCTTAAAACATCTATTTCTTTTACAAATAAATTCGGATTTCTTTGCGCTGTAATTTTCTTAGCAGGTTTTTTTATTTTTATTTTTTCAGTTGACAATATTTTCGTCTTTTTCTCAAAAGGATTTGCCAACATATAGGTCTTTTTCCTAATAAACTCAGAAAAAGCAGGAAGCTCTGTAAACGCATCTTGGTCTGCCACAGAAATCGGTTTCCCAATTCTCACTTTAATAGTTCTGCCTTCTTGGGATATTACTTCAGATGGTAGTTTTGCAGTTCTTAACGTGTCTGATATTTTTGATAAAAAGTAAAAAAGACGACTATTTTTAGCGTGAAAATAAATCGGAATTACAGGAACTTGTGCCTTTTTAATCAATCTAACAGCACCTTCTTCCCAAGGTTTATCAACTTTTAGTTTGCCATCTTTATAGGTAGATACTTCACCTGCTGGGAAAATTCCCAAAGGTTTTCCTTCTCTTAAATGTAATAAAGCACTTTTAATACCTGCAACACTGCTTTTTGCATCCTTTCTTGTTTCAAAAGGATTTACTGGCATCACATAGGGTTTTAAAGGCTCTATTCTGTGCAATAAAAAGTTGGCAATTATTTTATAATCAGCTCTTTTTTCTATCAATAATTTTAATAATAATACACCATCAATACCTCCTAAAGGATGATTTGAAACGGTTATAAAAGCGCCATTTGTTGGAATCCTTTTTAAATCTTCTTCAGGAATTTCGAATTTAATACTACAATCATCTAAGACACCATTTAAAAAATCTAAATCAGCTTTATGCTTATTTTTCTCGTAGATTTTATTGATAGTGGAAATACGCAACACACGTAATAAAGACCAACCTAAAAAAGTTCCTAAAAAACCAAACTTCTCTAAACCAATTACTTGCGATATTTCTTTTGAAGTTACTAATGCCATGTATTCTAATTAGAACGATTGGCTAAAATAGTAAAAAAAACGAAATTGAAATGTATTTAATTTGATTGTACCACAATTTGAGAAGTCTCCTTATTCACCTGCGTTAGCAAAGATTCTCCTCTTTCTTCAATCAATTCTATAGCTTTTTCATCAAAATGACGAACTGTATATAAATCAACTCCTGTTTGTACATCAATTTTAAATTGCTTTTTTAATTCGTTATAAAAAGCATCAAAATTGCCAAACTTATCATCAATACAAACCGAAAAACTAATAGCAGAATTCTGAATTAAATTCACTTTTAATTGATAATCATGTAGTTTTTGAAAAATGTAACTGATATTATTTTCTACCATAAAAGAAAAATCCAAAGCAGCAATAGATACTAAAATCTGATCTTTTTTAACAATAAAAGTAGGAATGTATGGCAATAATCTTGTGCCTTTAGAAACTTTTGTACCTGTTTCTTTTGGATTGATAAAAGAACGCACCAACAAAGGAATATCTTTACGTTCTAAGGGTTGTAACGTTTTTGGGTGAATTACAGAAGCTCCATAAAAAGCCATTTCAATTGCTTCTTCGTAAGAAATTTGTTCTAAAAGAGTTGTATCAGAAAAAACTCTTGGATCTGCGTTTAAAACACCAGGAACATCTTTCCAAATGGTTACACTTTCTGCATTTAAGCAATATGCGAAAATTCCTGCTGTATAATCTGAACCTTCTCTACCTAAAGTTGTAGTATTTTCAGTATCATTTGCAGCAATAAAACCTTGGGTAATATTTACTTTTGATGCATCAACTTTTTTGGTAATTAGTTCTTCTGTTAGCTCCCAATCTACTTTTGCATCTCTATAATTACTATCAGTTTTAATATAGTTTCTAACATCAAACCAAACATTTTCTTGCCCTATTTTTTCCAAATAAGCACTAACAATTTTGGTTGATAAAAGCTCGCCAAAACAAATAATTTGATCATACACATAGTTAAATCTTTGTGATGTATTTCTCGATAAAAACCAACCCAATTCTCCAAAAAGAATATCAATATCTTTATAAACTTCATCTCCTTTATCAAAAAGGGAATTCATAATATTTTTATGATACTCTTCAATAAAGTTTAGTTTATTTGGCAAATCTGCTTCTTTATTATAGTAAGCATCCACAACTTCTTCAAAAGCATTCGTCATTTTTCCCATCGCAGAAATAACCACTAAAGTATCTTTAGCACCTTCTGTTTTAATGATTGATGCTACCTTTTTTACACCTTCTGCATCTTTAACAGACGCTCCACCAAATTTAAAAATCTTCATTTTTCTCTTTTTATCCTGCAAGATCTCAAATACCTTGTAGGTATAATTTATTATTTAAATTCTATACTACTAATTGGAATATAAAATACCTACAAGGTTTTAAAAACCTTGCAGGAAACTTGTTAATCTTGAATAAATTTCGCTAAACTTTCTTTGTTCATTTGCACTACAGACCAATCATTTAAATATGTTGCACCTGTACTTTTGTAAAAATCGATGGCGTTTTTGTTCCAATCAATCACTTCCCACGCAACTCTATTAAAATCGTTGTCAAAAGCATATTTTAATACAGCTGTGTATAATGCTTTTCCTGCACCAATTTTTTGTCGGCTTTTTGTGACTATTAAATCTTCTAAATGAATGGTTTTACCTTTCCAAGTTGAATAACGTTCATAAAAAAGTGCAATTCCAATAATTGCATTTTCTTCTTCTGCCACAAAAATGTTGAATTTTGGATTATCAGAAAAACCATCTTTTATCAAATCGTTTACAGTAATTTCTACAGCATCTGGTTCTTTCTCAAAAACAGCCAATTCTGTAATTAAGTTATGTACAGATTGCATGTCTTCTGCAACTCCTTTTCTGATTGTAAAACTCATCTTTTATAATTTTAGTCAAAGATAGTTCATTTTAAAATCGATAAAAATTAATAGTATTTTTTGACAGATAATTTTATTTTGTTGAAATTTTTATCATTTTGAAACTGAATAAAGGATAGCAAAGGATGGCATACTAGCAAAATATTTAGCATATTTGTAGCAGAAACTACTATACACAAATAATATGGCAAAAAAGAATCAAACTTTAGGAGAATTTATCATCGAAAATCAAAATGATTTCAAGTATTCTTCTGGAGAATTATCTCGATTATTAAACTCAATAAGATTGGCTGGTAAGGTTGTAAACCACGAAGTAAACAAGGCTGGTTTAGTTGATATTACTGGTGCTGCAGGAGATACTAATATTCAAGGAGAAGACCAACAAAAGTTAGATGTGTATGCAAATGATGTGTTTATTGAAACCATAAGAAACAGAAATATTGTTTGCGGAATTGCCAGTGAAGAAGAAGACGATTTTATTATTATAAACAGTCAAGATAAAAATCACCAAAACAAATATGTGGTTTTAATTGACCCTTTAGATGGTTCCTCTAATATTGATGTAAATGTTTCTGTAGGAACAATCTTTTCTGTTTTTAGAAGAGTTACTGAAGTTGGAACACCTGTAGAAATGAAAGATTTTTTACAATCAGGAGACAAACAAGTTGCTGCTGGCTACATTGTTTATGGCACCTCTACAATGTTGGTGTATACCACAGGAAATGGTGTAAATGGTTTTACCTTAAACCCTGCTTTAGGGAGTTGGTATTTATCACACCCAAATATGAAATATCCTGAAGACGGAAATATTTATTCTGTGAATGAAGGAAATTACTTAGATTTCCCTGCTGGAATTAAAATGTACATAAAATACTGCCAAGCAGAAGAAGGTAATAGACCTTATACAAGCAGATATATTGGCTCTTTAGTTTCCGATTTTCATAGAAATATGATTAAAGGTGGTATTTACATGTATCCAAAAGGTTCTAAAAATCCGAAGGGAAAATTACGTTTATTGTATGAATGTAGCCCAATGGCTTTTTTGGCGGAACAAGCAGGTGGTTTAGCTACAGATGGCACTAAAAGAATTATGGAAATTGAACCAACAGAATTGCACGAACGTGTGCCTTTTGTTTGTGGAAGTAAAAATATGGTAAAAAAAGTATCTGAATTTATGAAAACATTTGGGGAGTAAAAAAACCAAAAAATAAAGAATTTATTTTAAATATTTAATAAAATTCCAATAATTAAGAAATCCTTTGGATTACTTGTTAATGGAATTTTGTGTTTCATGTATTGATGAAATAAATCCTCTCTATAACTGAATAAGTTAACATATTCTTAAAGACTTGTTTTAACATGCTTAAATTGTTAAATTTGTTGGACAAAAATTAATTTAATCAATAAAAATAAAAAATTATGGCTTTTGAATTACCAGAATTAGGATATGCTTACGATGCATTAGAACCAAATATTGATGCAAGAACTATGGAAATACACCATACAAAACATCATAATGGATATACAACAAAATTAAACGCAGCAATTGAAGGAACAGATTTAGAAGGAAAATCTATTGAAGACATTCTTACTAATTTAGATATGAGTAATAGTGCTGTTAGAAATAATGGTGGTGGTTTTTACAATCACTCATTATTTTGGTCTGTAATGAATCCTGAAGGAAAAGGATATTTATCTGGTGAATTAAAAGATGCTATCGAAGCTGCTTTTGGCTCTAAAGAATCTTTTATGGATGCTTTTTCTAAAGCTGCAGCAACACAATTTGGTTCAGGTTGGGCTTGGTTGTGTGTACACCCAGGAGGAAAAGTAGAAGTTTGTTCTACACCAAATCAAGACAATCCGTTAATGCCTGGCGTTTCTTGTGGAGGAACTCCTATTTTAGGATTAGACGTTTGGGAACATGCATATTACTTAAATTACCAAAACAGAAGACCAGATTATATTGATGCTTTCTTTAAAGTTATTAACTGGAATGAAGTTGAAAAAAGATACGCTGAAGCTAAATAAAGGCGCAATATTTTTTATTATCTCACTCTTGTAAATAATGTAGGGATTTAATAAATTCATAAAATAGAAAAGCATCCAATTTTTAAGTTGGATGTTTTTTTTATGATATTAATTTTGATTAATTACTCAATTCTACAAAACCTGTATTATCTGAAGCAAAATAACTTGTTGCCACAGAAACACTAAAACTAATTCTCTTTGTTGCAGTTATCGGACTTACAAAATTATCTGATAATTCAATTTCTGATGCATAAAAAGTAGCAACATCATTTTCGATAGTTATTACCAAATCTCCTGCTGGATCATCACCAACAAAAGGCGTGTACCATTTTTCTGTACCTAAAACTGCATTATTAAAGTAAAATTGAGTTGTATTTAAATCAAAATCGCCATAATGTGTTAAAGTTTTTGAGGCTGTAGGAATTTCTTTAAAATAAATTAAAACACCATTTCCAAAACTAGTAGTTGCTGTTGGCATATTTTCGAAAGCTTGAATAGAATATACTGTACCAGATTGTAAATCGCCTTTTACAAATGTAAAATACTTTAAAGCCACTTCTTTGTCTGCACTGGAAACAGTATTTTTAGCAATATTTACTATTGGATTATCCATCATTTCTTCTTCAGAATTATTTTCTGTACAAGAAAAAATGGTAATAAATAATAAAGACGCAATAATAATTTTTAGCTTTTTCATAATTTTAGTTTTTAATGATTTTTTAGTGAATGTATTTGAATTTGTTTTTATTTGAATCACATAGATACCTTTTAAGAGTTCAGCAATATCTATACTTTTAATTTCTTCTAATTTTGATGGTACTTTCACAACTTCTTTTCCCAATAAATTATATATTTTTACTTCATTTATTTCTTGATCATCCACCTTTATATTTAAAATTGATGAAGTTGGATTTGGATAGATTGTTACTTTAGATAGTAGATTTGATTGATTGTTAGTAACAGATAAAGCATTTTCTTGCAGCATAAAAAGTTCATTTCCTAAAGTTCCATCATCTGCAGAAAAAAGTAACGTATCATTAAAAACAAAAAAATTCTGTGGATTACTACCACTATTATATTGCTCTATTGATGGATTTATTTCTTGAAATAGTACTGTACCTTCTTCTGTGCCATCTGTAACCCAAAGTTCGTTAGCACTATTGAATTCTCCACCTCCAAAAAGTACTTTATCTCCAAAACTAACTAACTCTGTTAGAGATGCATTTCTACTACCAGTTCTTATATCTTTTACTAAAGTTGTTCCAGAATTTGTGCCATCAGATACCCAAAGTTCAGTTCCATTTATACCATCATCAGCAATAAAAAAAATATTGTTTTTGTGTGCTGTTAATTTAGATGGAAAACTTCCACTACTTCCATTTCTAATATCTTTTACTAGATTTGTAGTGTTACCATTTGTAACCCAAAGTTCTCCTCCATCAGAAAAACCTGCTGTAAAAAATAGTTTATCACCAGCAACCGTTAAATTAGATGGATCTATATTTGAAACTACAGTTGCAGTTGTGCCATCTGACTTTATAAGATCATCTTTAGCACTATAGTATAAAAAATCATTAAAAATTGTGTACAATCTTGGATTGCTACTACCAGAAAAATTGTAATGATGATGAATTTTTGTACCAGCTTCTGTGCCATCAGATTCCCAAACTTCAAAATCATTATCTCCTGTATGTGCTGTAAAATATACTTTGTTTTTGTAAGTAATTAGTTGTCCATCTCTGTAACTGTTTCCATCTCCAGGGTTCATATCTTTTATTAATACTGTTCCTGTCTCTGTACCATCAGATTTCCAAAGTTCAAAACCAGTAGTTCCATCACTTGCAAAAAAGAAAACTTCATTTTCTACTACTGTTAAATTACCAAAATTTAAACCAGCATTAAAACCAGCATTAATATCTTTAACCAAAACTGTACCTGATGCTGTGCCATCAGTCTTCCATAATTCTGTACCTGTATTTTGAGTAGTTGCTTTAAAATAAACAATACCATTTACCTCTACAAAATTTGATGGATTTGAATAATAAATACCTTCATTAATATCTTTTAAAAGAACAGTATTTGTGCCATCAAAAACCCAAAGCTCTGCTCCTTGAAAACCATTATCCGCAGAAAAAAGAACCTTATCGTTAAATTCAAATAGATTTTTTACAAAAGAACCTCTATTACCAGTTGTATTAATATCTTTTAACATAAAAGTACCTGTTTCTGTACCATCAGAAATGTATAATTCAGTTCCTAAATAGTTACCATCTTTACCTGTGAAAATTAATTTATCTCCAAAAGCAATCATATCTTCCAAATTATTATCATCATTTACAGGTAAAATATCTTTTACCAAAACTGTACCTGCAACTGTACCATCAGTTTTCCAAAGTTCGTAACCCAACTCATTATATCCTTGAAAATAAATAACATCTCCTACTTTTTGGTAGGTGTTGTTATGAAAAAATTCAAAAATATCAATTTCGTTTTTTATGGTATTATTAGTTGTTCCATCAGAAGTCCAAAATGAATTTTTTCTATTAAAAGCAATTATTTGATTATTGATTACTTGTATTGCAATTATTGATTCCTCCAAATCTTTTACTAAAAAAGTAGTTGCATCTGTACCCTCTGAAACCCATAGCTCTGTATTGTTTGTAAAGTAGATTTTTTGGTTAAAAACAGTTAGACCTATATTATTAAATGAAGTACTAGATGAACCAGAAGTTACATCTGAAACTAGTTGCGTTTCTTCTGGAGTACCATCTGTTTTCCAGAGTTCAAAACCGTTTGTACCATTACTAGCAATAAAATATATTTGATCATTTAATACTTTAAAAAAATTGGGGAATGAACTTTTGTTTGAACCTGCATAAATATCTTTAACCATTTTTGTGCCAGCTTGTGTGCCATCTGTAACCCACAATTCAGTTCCTTGAAACGAATTTGCTCTTGCACCATAAAAAATTTGATTATTTAAAATAGCAAAATTTTCACCAGATGGACTTATAGAACTAATTTGTGTTGTACCAGCTTCTGTTCCATCTGTTTTCCAAAGAGCATTTTGTGCAGATAAAATTATTTCATTATTTATTTCTGCATATATTGAACCAACAGTAGAAAAATCTTTAATTTTTTCTGTACCAGCATCTGTGCCATCCGTTCTAAATAAATATTGCTGACCATCTTCAATAGCAAAAAAGTACAAAAAATCTGTTGTTGCTAACGCTTTAAAGGATTTAATACCAGTTTCTAAACCTGTATAAATATCTTTTACTAAGATAGTACCTGTTTCTGTGCCATCTGTTTTCCAAAGTTCAGTTCCGTGAATTCCATCATCCGCAGAAAAATAAATTTCGTTTTTAAAAAAGATTTTTTCTCCTGGATTGCTAGAAGAATTTCCTAAATTAATATCTTGAACCAAGTTTGCTTGTGCAAAAGAGTTTACAATAAAAAAAAGAAAGAATAAGTGTATTAGTTTTTTCATAATATATAATTTTAACATGGTGAAAATTAATTTAGTTCAGGAGCTTTTTACAGCTCCAGAACCAAATTAAGAGCTTGTTTATATTTCTCCATTTTTTTGTGCTGCATCAATTAAAATCGCAATTTTCCCACCTTTTCCTTTGGCAATTGCGTGCACAATTTGTTTGCCTGTTTCATCATCAGTAAAAACTTTAAAACTTTTTATAGTGTAGGTTTTTCCTGAAAAATCGGTAGCTAAAGCGTTCTCTTCTATGTATTTTTCTGATACAACCTTATTTTGTAAATTAGATACTGATGTTTTTAACAAATCGTTACCGGCAACACTTTTAGTAGTATTTATGGCATTTTTTATGCCTTGAGTACTTTTTACATTTAGGTTTGCGACATCATTTACATTCTTAACAGTTTTCATTATATTACCTACAGAAAAACTATTTTTAAATTTATATACATAAGCAAAACTATTATCTTTAGAAGCAGATGCTAGTGTAATTTTATCTCCTTTTTTAAAGATTGTTCCGTTTTCTGATGTGTAAGGATCTTTTGAGTTTTTTCCTTTAATTTGCGCTAAAACTAACATTGGTGCTAATAATAGCAAGATGATTACATTTGTTTTCATAATTTGATTTGTTTAAATTAAAAACAGCATCCATTTCTCAATTGTTAATTCATTCTAAAAAAAGAATGCGAGATGGATACTGTTCCGTAAAATTTTTTAACTTTTTAGAATACAATGAATTAACACTCCAAAAGTAGTTTAGAAAAGAAAGGAAGTAAATAGAGGGTTTTACGTATTTGAGTAAGGTGTTTCCCTTATTTTTAGGTTGTTAAACCATTTTGAAACGCAAAACGGATTAAAGAAGCCACATTATGTACATCAATTTTACGCATAATATTAGTTCTATGCGTATCTACAGTTCTTGGACTTATAAACAGCTTTTCGCCAATTTGAGTATTTGTTAAACCAATAGAAATGTATTTTATAACTTCTAATTCTCTTGAAGTTAAATCATTTAAAAGAGGAGATTTTTCTTTATTTTTTTCAATAGATTTTGCTTTGCTTTTATTGAATAATAAGGCTTTAGTAACATCGGAATTAAAATATTCTTTACCTTCAAAAATTGTTTTTATACCTTGTATTAAATCCTCTTTAGGAATCGTTTTAATCATATACCCTTTTACACCAATTTCTACCAACTCTTTTATTATTGAAGCCTCTTGATGCATAGAAAGCATTGCAATTTTTGTGTTCGGATGTTTTGCAATAATCTGTTTTGCTGTTTCAATACCATTTAAAATTGGCATATCAATATCTAACAAAACAACGTCTACAGGGATGTTTTTAAGAAAGTTTAATGCTTCTTGTCCATTTTCTAAAACTGATAATACGCTTATTTCTTCATCGAAACTTATGGCATTTTTAATACCTGCAGCCATCATAGGATGGTCATCAACAATAAGAATTTGGATAGTCATTATTTTTTAATTTTTACTGTAATCAAAGTACCTTTTTCTGGACTTTTATCAAAACTAGCTTCTCCATTTATCATTTCTAAACGGCTTTTTATATTATCAAAACCAATTCCTTTTTTTGATTTTTGTAGATTGATCCCAATACCATCGTCTTCTACAATAAAAATAATATGATCTGCTGAATTTATCAATTGAACACTTACCGAAGTTGCTTTACTATGCTTAATAATATTATTTACCAATTCTTGGGTAATTCTGTATAACGTAATCTCAATTTTTTCAGGTAGACGCTCCTTGACATTAAAATGCTCAAAAGTATACTCGATATTTACATGCGCTAAACTTCCTTTAAGTAAATCATCAATGGCAGAAACTAAGCCTAATTCGCTTAATGCTCTTGGCATCATTTGGTGCGATATGTTTCTTAAATCTTCACTAGACTCTTCTAATGTACTTAAAACGGCTTTAGACGATTCATTATCCGATATTTTGAGTTTTGAAAATAAATCTCTTGATTTTAATATTGCACTGCCAATTTGCTGCACAACACCATCATGCAATTCTCTGGCAATTCTTGTTCTCTCTTTTTCTTCAGCAAATAAAATAGATTGTAAGTTTTTCTCTTTTTGGTTTGCAATTGCTAGCTGATGTTTCCGTTTATTTCGTTGAAAAATAGCAAGGCTTAAAAAGATTAAAATCGCTAAACTTCCAATTAAAACAAACGTCCAAGTTCTAGTTTTTGAAAGTTGTAATTCTGTTTCTGCTTTTTCTGTTCTGGTTTGTAAAAGTTCTTTTTCTTTCTTTTCTGTTTGATATTTGGTTTCTAACTCTTCCATTTTTTTTTGATTAGTATCTTCCATATACTTATCATTAATGCTATCGCTTTGAGACTTAAAAAAAAACATTTTTTCAAAATCTTTTTTACTAGCACTTATATATCCTAAATAATTATTAGCTATAAATAACTTCCTATTATCATTAACTTTTTCAAAATGTGCTTTTGCATCATAAAAAAGTTTTTCTGCCTTAGTAAAACTTAATTGTTTAAAATAGTTTTTAGCAAGGTTATATTTTAAATTAGCACTTTGTGTTTCAGAATTATATTTTTTTGAATAAATTAATGCTTCTTCTAGCGTTTCTATTCCTTTATTTGTTTTTCCATTATTAAGGTAGACTGAACCTAAATTGGTAAGAGAATTTGAAATTATTTCATTATTATTTGTTTTTTTTGCATACTCTACAGATTTTAAATTGCTTTCAATACATTTTTGAATATCATTTTTATAATTATATATTATTGCTAAATTCGAGTAAAGTGTAGTTGTAAAATTATCAAAATTTACACTTTTTGAATATTCTAATGCTTCTAAATAATATTCTAAAGCCTTATCATAGTTATATTTTAATTGGTATAAAGCTCCAATATTTGCTTTAAGCATATTAGCTTGCCTTTTATTACCCTTTTTATCTATAACATCAACTGCTTCTATAGCATATATCATTGCAGAATCTAATTTCTTATATTTCCCATAATAAGAAACTAAATTTGCTTTAGTTAATGCAATACCAAGTGTATCATTTAAATTTTGTCTTATTTTAAGAGCCTTAAAAAAATAATCTTTACTTTTTATTGCATCTCCTTTTCTAAAGTAAGCACCACCCGAGCTTACATACATTTCAGCTAAATTTTCAAAATCATTTATCTTTTTAGCTAAATTAAGACCCAAATCACTATATTTTAAAGCGGAATCTATTGAAATTCGAGAATAATTCTTAGTTAAAGTAAATAGTATTTCAATTTTTACATTTTCATCTTTTGTATTTTTTAGTTCAATTTTAAGGCTATCAATTTCATTTTGTAAACTTTGTGAAAAGACAAATGGAGTAAATGAAAACAAAAACACAATTACAATTACAATTTTTTTCATAGCTTGTTTGGTTGGTTAACTTCACAAATATGAAAAAAATAATTTAAAATTCAAACATAATCCACTAAAAACTAGAGAGTAACAAAAACAAAAAAGCATCCCAAATATTTTAGAATGCTTTTTTAATTTTTTGTGAATTTATTTTATCCTAATATGCCCTTTTATCATTCCCTTCATAAAAGTTAATAAAAGCTTGGTTCACTACTCTCATTCCTCCTGGAGTTGGGTAATTTCCTGTAAAGTACCAATCACCTAAATTATCTGGACATGCTTTGTGCAAACCCTCTATAGATTGATAAATAACCTCAACCTCTGCTTTTATATCTTCTGTTTTTAGCATTTCTGCAATTTTAACAGATATTTCTTCAGGTTTAAAAGCACTATAAATTTCTTTAACGTGATTTACAATTTCTTCGTCTTTTTTAGATTTTTGTGCAATACACTTCTTGTACACATCCTCTACAATATGGTATTTATCATGGTCTTTTAACAACTCTAAAGCAGCTTTAAACGCTATAAAAGCATCAATTCTTGCCATATCAATTCCATAACAATCTGGATAACGAATTTGTGGAGCTGAAGAAACTACCACAATTTTCTTCGGGCTTAAACGATCTAATATTTTGATGATACTCTTTTTAAGCGTTGTTCCACGCACAATACTATCATCAATAATTACCAAGTTATCTGTTGGTTTTACAACACCGTACGTAATATCGTAGACATGTTCTACCAAATCGTCTCTTGAACTATCATCCGCAATAAACGTTCTTAATTTTGCATCTTTTATGGCAATTTTCTCAAAACGAGGTCTTTCAGATAATATTTCTGTAACTTTTTTTGCAGATAATTTTGCTCCTCCAGCTAAAATTTTTGTAGTTTTTTGTTGATTTAATAAATCTTCTGCAGCTTCTGTCATTCCATAAAAAGACGTTTCTGCTGTATTTGGAATATAAGAAAAAACAGTGTTAGATATATCAGAATCAATCGATTTTAA
This sequence comes from Polaribacter sp. Hel_I_88, assembly GCF_000687935.1. Classification (NCBI taxonomy): domain Bacteria; kingdom Pseudomonadati; phylum Bacteroidota; class Flavobacteriia; order Flavobacteriales; family Flavobacteriaceae; genus Polaribacter; species Polaribacter sp. Hel_I_88. Next base: position 1,088,863 of record NZ_JHZZ01000001.1, read on the forward strand.
GATTTTTGGAAATACGTATTTTCCTAAATTTTTACGTTCTTCGTAAATGCTTGCATCACTTCCTCTAGAAAAATAAATACGCTCGAAAGAGCAGGCTTTATTTTCTCTTGGTTCCATAACTTTTTTAATAGAAACATTTCCACTTTTTTTAATGATTAAAGCATGTCCTCTTTCTAATTCTTGGACTTTATCAATGGTAACGTTAAAAACAGTTTGTATAACTGGTCTTTCTGATGCAACTACTACAACCTCATCATCTTCATAAAAATATGTGGGTCTTATTCCATTAGGATCTCTTAACACAAAAGCATCTCCATGACCCACTAAACCAGCCATTGCATATCCTCCATCCCAATTTTTAGAAGATCTTTTTAAAACTTTTTTTAGACTTAAATTTTCTTCAATATATGGTGATGCGTCTTTTTTACTAAACCCTTTTTTCTTTGCTTTTTGATATAATTTAGCCACTTCATCTTCTAAAAAATGTCCAATTTTTTCCATGACAGTTACAGTATCTGTAGCTTCTTTTGGATGTTGCCCTAACTCAATTAACTCCTCTAACATTTGATTAGAATTGGTCATATTAAAATTACCTGCAACAATTAAATTTTGATGTTTCCAATTGCTTTGACGCAAAAATGGATGTACACTTTCTATTGAATTTTTACCAAAAGTTCCATAACGTACATGTCCTAAAAATAAATTACCCACATAAGGCATGTTTTCTTCTTGCCAATTTACGTCGTCTTTTTTATCAGGATTTTGTTCTAAAACACCATTTAAACGTCCGTTAATTTGTGCAAAAATATCTTGAATTGGTTGCGATTGATTAGATCTAATTCTACTAATATATCTAGTTCCAGGTGCAACATTAAATTTTACGCTTGCAAAACCTGCTCCATCTTGCCCACGATTGTGTTGCTTTTCCATTAATAAATACATTTTATTAATGCCGTAAAAAGCAGAACCATATTTGTCTTTATAAAACTGTAATGGCTTTTTTAATCTAACCAATGCTATGCCACATTCGTGTTTAATTGCGTCGCTCATTTTAAGTATACTTTTATTATATTTTTTAATAAAAAAAATCCGCGTTTTTAAGCGCGGATTTTCATTTATGAGATTTCTATATCAAATTGGGTTAGTTCTTTAAACGATTGTAGGCGTTTATCAACTTCCTCTTTTGTTAATTCTTGCATCCTTTCCGTTCCAAATTTCTCCACACAAAAAGACGCTAGATTAGAACCATAGATAATAGCATTTTTCATATTTTCAAAAGAAATATCTTCTGTTTTTGCTAAATAACCACAAAAACCACCTGCAAAGGTATCTCCTGCTCCTGTTGGATCAAAAACTTCTGCTAAAGGTAAAGCTGGTGCAAAAAACATATTACCATCATTAAATAATAAAGCTCCATGTTCTCCTTTTTTAATCACCACATATTTAGGACCCATTGTATGGATTTTCTTTGCAGCGTTTACCAAAGAATATTCCCCTGAAAGTTGGCGAGCTTCTTCATCATTAATCGTAATAACGTCTACACGTTTTAGAACAGTATGTAAATCATCTAAAGCAATGTCCATCCAAAAATTCATAGTATCTAAAACTACCAATTTTGGTCTTTCTGTCATTTGATCTAAAACTGATGCTTGTGTTAAAGGATGTAAATTACCCAACATTACAATGCTAGCATCTTTAAAACCATTTGGCACAACAGGTGTAAAAGTTTCTAATACATTTAATTCTGTAATTAAAGTATCTCTAGAATTCATATCATTATGATATTTTCCACTCCAAAAAAAAGTTTTTCCTTCTTTTACAATTTCAACTCCATCTGTATTAATCCCTTTTTGGTTCATCATCTTTAAATAAGAATCAGGAAAATCGCCACCAACAACAGAAACAACTCCTGTTTCTATACCAAACTGACTGGCTGCTAAACCAACAAAAGTTCCTGAACCTCCAAGAATTTTATCGGTTTTACCAAAAGGCGTCTCAATTGCATCAAATGCTACAGTACCTACTGCTAATAATTTACTCATAATGTTTCTATAATTTTCTAAAAAACAAAAAAATTAATATGTTAAATCCTCTTTAAAAACGAAATAATAACAATAATATTCTGTTTACTTTAATACTTTACAAGCACTTTTTAATGCTTTTTATCGTATTTTTGCCTTTTTAAAAAGGTGTTTTACAATACCGCAAAAATAAGTTTTAAAAATGACTATCAAAGAAATACAAGAAGAAATTATTGATGAGTTTTCTATGTTTGATGATTGGATGGATCGTTATGAATACATTATAGAACTTGGCAAATCTTTACCAATAATTAATGAGGAGTATAAGTTAGATGAAAATTTAATTAAAGGATGCCAATCTAAAGTTTGGTTATTTTCTGAATTAGAAAACGATACTGTAAAATATACAGCAGATAGTGATGCTATTTTAACAAAAGGCATTGCAGCTTTATTATTAAGAGTTTATTCTGGCCAAAAACCCAAAGATATCTTAACTGCTGAAACTAAATTTATTGATGAAATTGGTTTAAAAGAACATTTATCGCCAACAAGAGCAAATGGATTGGTTTCTATGGTAAAACAAATAAAAATGTACGCAATTGCGCAACAAACAAAATTAGCAAACTAACATGACAGATAAAGAATTAGAAGAAATTGGCGATAAAATTATAAGAGTTTTAAAAACTATTTATGATCCAGAAATTCCTGTAGATATTTACGAACTTGGGTTAATTTATGATGTTTTTGTGTCTGATGAAAACAATGCAAAAATATTAATGACGTTAACATCACCTAACTGTCCAGTTGCAGAAAGTTTGCCTGTAGATATTGAAGAGAAGGTAAAATCTTTAAAAGAAATTAATGCTTGCGAAGTAGAAATTACTTTCGACCCAACTTGGACTTCAGAGATGATGAGTGAAGAAGCAAAATTGGAGCTTGGTATGTTGTAGGCCCCTGTTTCCCCAAAGGGGAGCAAAATGTTATAAATATTATGGAAAATAATGCTAAAATAAACTCGCTAAACTCTCCTCCTTTGGAGGAGTTGGAAGAGGCTATCATAAACAGAGTTGCTAACAGCAAACTTAAGACCTTTGACCTAGAAGAAATTTATCCTGAAGGAGAAAGAATTTTATTTGATATTAAAGACTGGCTTTTTCAAGAATTAATTTTAAAAGAAAGAGATTTTAGGGTTTTTGTAAAAAACCATAATTGGTCTCAATATAAAAGGTGTTTTGTAGCCATTTCCTGTTCTGTAGATGCTATTATTCCTTCTTGGGCATTTATGTTAATTGCTTCTGAGTTAACTCCTTTTGCCAACAAAGTTGTTATTGGAGATTTAGAGTTGTTAGAAACCGTTATTTATCAAGAATTACTAAGTTTTGTAGATTTTAAAGAATTTGCAGATAAACCTGTAATTATAAAAGGTTGTGCAGATAAACCGATTCCAAATGCTGCTTACGCATTTTTAATTGCAAAATTACAACCTACAGCCAAATCTATAATGTTTGGCGAGGCTTGCTCTACAGTACCCTTATATAAATCGAAAAACTAATTTTATTTTTTTATCAAATATCATTATTTTTGTTAGCTTTAAATTACGCGTGAAACAGTTTATTTTCCTTTTTTTCATTACAATATCTATGAGTTCTTTTGCTCAAAAGAAGAAAGAAGAGGCTCCAGTGCCTAAATGGAAAATTGATGGAAAATTTGCTTTTATTTTTAATCAATCTTCTTTTTCTAATTGGGCTTCTGGTGGAGAAAATACAATTGCTGGTAATTTTAATGTGAACTACGATTTTAACTACAAAAAAAACAACATTAACTGGGATGCTAGAATAATATCTAGTTATGGTTTAAGTCATATCGCAGATAAAGGCAATAGAAAAACCGATGATCGTTTTGAGTTTAATTCTTTGGTAGGTTTTAAAACTTCACCAAGTTGGTTTTTATCTATTTTAACAAATTTTAGAACACAATATACAAAGGGATTTAATTACAAACCAGACCCTAAAGTACTAGTTTCAGACTTTTTATCACCTGCATATTTAACATTTGGACCAGGATTACTTTGGAAAAAATCTGATGAATCAACAGTAAATATTGCACCTGCAACAGCAAGATATACTTTTGTTGATGATTTTTTCTCAGGGAAATTTGGTGTAGAAGAAGGTAAAAATACTGCTTTCAGTTTAGGTTTTAACTTATCTGGCTATTATAAGTTTAGTTTAATGGAAAATATTGAGATGGAAAATATATTAAACTTATACACAGATTATTTGGCAAATGTGGGTAATGTAGATGTAGATTACCAAACTAACATTCGTTTTAAAGTAAATAAATCTATAAAAATGTTGATGACTTTTCATACAATTATGGATGATAATGCATCTAGCAAAGTTCAATTTAGACAATTATTTGGTTTAGGACTTAATTATAAATTTCACGAAAAAGTGACTTATTAATATTTTTATTGTCTAGTATAAGAGGCACCTTTGCATCTTTAAATTTTTAATGAAAAATCAAACTAAAAATGAAAAAAATATCAATTTTATTACTTTTAATAACAATTAATTTTGCTACAAACGCACAAACTGCAGAAGAATTAAAGAAAGAACAAGCTCCTAAAAAAGCAGAAATTGCTAAATTACAAGGAGAAGTAAAAGCTTTACAGGCAAAAATTGATGCTCTTCCTGGTTGGAGAACTGGTGCTTTTGGAACTATTGGAGCAAGTTTATCTGGTTTTAACAATTGGTATGCTAGAAAAGCACCAGATGCTTCTGCTGGTAATATTGGAATTACAATAAACGGTTTTGCAAATTTAATTGAAAAAGATTTTTTCTGGAGAAACTCTGGAAATATTAATCTTGGTTGGGTAAAATTAGACGACAAAACAGTTACTGGAGATGAGGATTTTGAAACTGCAACAGATGTTTTTACAATTACCTCATTGTATGGTAAACGCTTAAATAAAAAATGGGCTGTTTCTGGTTTAGCAGAATATAGAACCACTTTAATTGATAATTTTAACAATCCTGGTTATTTAGATTTAGGTGCTGGTTTAACGTGGACACCAACAAGCCATTTAGTAGTTGTGATGCATCCAGGAAACTATAACTTTGTTTTTAGTGATGGAGATACTGCTTTTGATTCTTCTTTAGGTGCAAAAGTTGTAGCAGACTACACAAATAAATACGGAGGTTTGAGTATAAAATCTAACTTATCATTGTTTCAAAGCTATGAAAATGGAGATTTATCTAACTGGACCCTAACAAACTCTTTTGGATATACAATTTGGAAAGGAATTGGATTAGGTTTTGAAGTTGGTTTAAGAAACAACAAACAAGAGGCTTTAAATAATGCCTTGAAAAATTTTGATGCTAGCACAGTTTTTCCTGCTCCACCAACTCCAACTTTCGATAATATTGATAACAAATTACAAACCTATTGGTTATTTGGTTTGAGTTATGCTCTTTAAGATTTAAAAAAATAATATTTATAAAACCTCAAGAAATTCTTGAGGTTTTACTTTTTAGTGGAAACTCTAATTTAAAGAATCTAAATAGTTAAACTAATCTTTTTTTTTTGTGGGATCTCAAATTTAATAGTTTATATTTAATTACTTTTGTAGCTTAAATTTTTGTTAATGACACTTTTAATTATATACGCAACTGTTTCTATATTTTTCTCTTTCTTATGCTCTATTTTAGAAGCTGTACTATTAAGCATTACTCCTACATTTATCAATTTAAAAAAGAGTGAAGGAGAAGCGTATGCTACTGAATTAGAAATCTTAAAAAAAGATGTTGATAAGCCACTTATTGCCATTTTAACCATTAACACAATTGCGCATACTGTGGGTGCAATTTTAGTTGGTGTACAAGCAAAAGTTGCGTATGCAGATATGTATGGAACTGTAGAGCAAACCATTTTAGGGTTCGTAATTACAGAAGATTTGATGGTTGGAATCGTTTCTACAGTTATGACGATTTTAATTTTGGTAGCTTCAGAAATAATACCGAAAACAATTGGCGCTACGTATTGGAAGCAACTTGCAAACTTTACATCAAAGGCATTAAACATCATGATTTTTCCATTAAAATGGACTGGTATCCTTTGGATTTTACAATTAACTACAAAATTAATTGGTGGTAAAGGTCATGGCAGTATTTTAAGTAGAGAAGGTTTTTTGGTGATGACAGAAATGGCCGAAAAAGATGGTGTTTTTCAAAAAAATGAAAGTAAAGTAATCAGAAATTTATTAGGCTTTAAAAATATTAAAGTAAATGATGTAATGACACCAAGAACAGTTTTAGAAACTGCTGATGAAAGCCAAACTATAGAATCTTTTTACAACGAACATAAAAACTTACCTTATTCTAGAATTCCTGTTTTTGCCGAAAATCCTGATGAAATTACTGGTTATTTTCTGAAAGATAATTTATTAGAAGCCTTAATTAATGGCAAAGGAAATCAAACGCTAGCCTCCATAAGAAGAGCCATAATTGTTACAGATAGGGAACTTTCTATACCAGATTTGTTTGATAGATTAATCAAAGAAAAAGAACACATTGCTTTGGTAGTTGATGAGTATGGTTCTGTTTCTGGTATTGTTTCTCAAGAAGATGTTATAGAAACACTTTTAGGTTTAGAAATTATGGACGAAAGTGATTCTGTAGCAGATTTACAAGAACACGCAAAAAAATCTTGGAAAAATCGTGCTAAAAAAATGGGAATTATTGGTGGTAAAAAAGAAGAGTAATTTTTATCTTTAAATCTATAAATAATTATAATATACCTACAAGATTTCAAAAACCTTGTAGGTATATTATAATCTAAAATCCTATTAATTTTATCAACTTAAAAACACTTACAAGGTCAAAAAAAGACCTTGCAGGAGATATTGTTATTTATAATCTTCCTCTTTATATTCATAATATAAAAAATCGTTGTAAGGAAAACGTTGAATATGGATTTTCTTAACTTCTTCGTAAGTTTTTTCTTTAAAATCCTCTAAATTTTCTTTGTTTAAAGCAGATATAAAAATCGATTCCACATCATAATCATTCATCCAAGTTTTTTTCCAATCTTGTAATGTGTAATGTTCTTTCCCTTTTTCAGTAACTAAATCATCTTCATCAATCGTTTCGTGCTCATAAGCATCAATCTTATTAAAAACCATTACTGTTGGTTTATCTCCACATTTAATATCATTTAAAACTGTGTTTACAGATGCTATATGATCTTCAAAATTTGGGTGAGAAATATCTACAACATGCAACAACAAATCTGCTTCTCGAACTTCATCTAAAGTAGATTTAAAAGATTCTACCAATTGTGTTGGTAATTTTCTAATAAACCCAACAGTATCCGTCATTAAAAAAGGAATGTTTTTAATCACTACTTTACGCACTGTAGTATCTAACGTTGCAAAAAGTTTGTCTTCAGCAAAAACATCACTTTTACTAATTACATTCATCAAGGTAGATTTCCCAACGTTTGTGTACCCAACCAAAGCAACTCTTACCATTTGCCCACGGTTTTTACGCTGTGTGGACATTTGTTTATCAATCTTAGCTAATTTGTTTTTAAGTAAAACAATTCTATCGTTGATAATTCGTCTATCCGTTTCTATTTCTGTTTCTCCAGGTCCACGCATTCCAATTCCCCCTTTTTGTTTATCAAGGTGCGTCCAAAGACGTGTTAAACGTGGTAATAAATATTGATGTTGAGCTAATTCTACTTGTGTTCTTGCAGAACTTGATTGCGCTCTTTGTGCAAAAATATCGAGTATTAAATTGGTTCTATCTAAAATTTTACAGTCTAAAATCTTTTCGATATTTCTTAATTGCGCAGGCGATAATTCGTCATCAAAAATTGCGGTTCCAATATTGTGCGAGTCTATATATGCTTTTACATCTTCTAGCTTTCCAGTTCCTAAGAATGTTTTAGGATTTGGTTTGTCCATTTTTTGCACAAAACGTTCTACAACAACTCCTCCAGCAGTTGCTGTTAAAAACTCTAATTCGTCTAAATATTCAGTAGATTTTGTTTCGTCTTGTTTTTGTGTAATTACACCAATTAAAACAGTTTTCTCTGATGTTGCTTCTTTTTGTTCTATCATAGAATACAAAGATAAAAAGAAAGTTGGCACCAAAAACAAATTTGATGCCAACTAAATTAATCAACCAAAACTAATTTAATGAAAACTCTTATATAAAATCTACTTTACCAGTTTCCATATTGTAAACTGCTGCCACGATTTTAATTTTTCCTTCTTTTTCTAAACTTGCCATTTTAGGTGATGCAATTCTAATATCCTCTACAGTTTTAGTAGCATTATTATAAATTACGTTATTCAGAAATTCTGTATTTTTTGATGAAACTTCGCCATTTTTTGCTGTCATTGTAACAGATGGTTGAATTTCATTTAAAAGATTTTGCAACGCATTCATATCCATAGAAGCAGCATCTGTTTTATCAATAGCATGTTTTACAGCTCCACAAGCTGAATGCCCCATCACAATTACCAATTTAGAGCCTGCAACTGCTGTTGCAAATTCCATTGAACCAACTATATCTGCATTTTCTATGTTGCCTGCAACTCTGGCTACAAAAATATCGCCAATTCCTAAATCAAAAACATCTTCTACTGGCACTCTACTATCTACGCAAGAAAGTACAATTGCTTTTGGATATTGCCCAATCATAGCTTCTCTTCTTTGTGATGAATGATCTCTTTGCGTTAAATTATTACTCACAAAGTTTTCGTTTCCTTTTTTAAGTCTTCCAATAATTTCATCTGGACTCATGTCTGCCTGTTCTTCTGCAGTTAAAATACTTTTTATGGCAGTTTGTTGCACCACTACTTCTTTAACTTCTGGTGTTGTTTCTTTTTTGTCTGTAATACAAGATGTTACTAACATTGTAATAACTAATACTGCTGCATATTTGCTGATATTTTTCATAAGAAAATAATTTAATTTATTAATTTTTTGTTTTTTGATATTTAAAAATTGTGGTGCATACTAAATTGTAATTGTCCTTTACTCCATGCGTTTGTGGTTTGGTTCATCCAACCTACTTGGAATCTTATTTTAGGATTTAAAACATAACCTAAACCTAAATAATTTCTGTTTCTATCAAATAATTCTACATTTCTGTTATCTCCTATATTTCTTTCGCCATTCATAAAAAGTTCGTTATAAAAAGCGCCGTACAAAGTTTTAGGTGTTGCTAAACTTTTACTATTAAAAGGCACATTTATAAACAAATTATATCTGTAACGTGTTCTAAAATCTTGTGCTTCCACAAAACGTTGTTCAAATCTAAAACGATGTGTTATAAAAAAACGACTCCCTACTTTTTGAGTCAGTAATGCTTCTTGATAAATTCTATTTTCGTTTGATGTTTCATTTGAATCGCCAAACTGACCTGTTGTAATATTTGCAACCCCTAGTGTAAACATAATGCCAGATTCTTTTGGTGTAAAAGTTAAACCCGATCTTAACAACAATTGCTCTGTGTCTCCTAAAAATTGCCAATCTCTGTATTGAAAATCTCCTTGAATACCAAATTGAGAATTCTTAAACTGATGATTATAAAAATACATATACCAAGCTCCAGTTTGGTTCTCATCTACTTGAGCATTTAAACTTGAAATAGATACAAAAGCAACAATACAAAACACTAAATATTTCATTCTATTTATATTTGCAACAAATATAAAAGTAATACTATTACAAAAGAAAGTAAAACTAATTATTTAACATAAAATTATCAATTTATAACTCTTTATGTAAAACAAAAAAATCCTCAACTTGCATTGAGAATTTTCTTAATTAATTCAAATTATTTAATCTTACTAGTTCTTTTTCATACAATGTTATTTAATTCATAAGTTATTTTTTCAAATTTATGCATATATGGTTTATAAGAAGTTACTTAAAGGTTATCGAAACAAAAAGTTTAAGTTATGTAATTACATTCCTATTTAACTACTTTTACAAAAAACACAACACATGTTCCCTTCTTTAAAATCATCAAAACAAAAAGATAGTATTACTACCATTGCTTTTTACAATGTTGAAAATCTATTTGATATTTTTGATAACCCAACAACTGCAGATGATGATTTTACACCAAAAGGAAAACTAAAATGGACTTTAAAACGCTACAAAGTAAAAATCAGAAAATTAGGTTCTGTAATTTCTCAATTAGGTTTACATAGATCTTCAAAGACACCTGCAATTGTTGGTTTGGTAGAAGTTGAAAACGCAAGTGTCGTTGCTGATTTGGCACATTCATCGTATTTAAAAAAACATCATTATGGGTATGTGCATCATGATTCTCCAGACGAACGTGGAATTGATGTTGCACTTTTATATAGCAAAGTAGCTTTTGAATTATTTGATTCCTCTACCTATCCTGTGTTTTTAGAAGATGAAAATGCCGAAAGAGATTTTACTAGAGATATTTTAAAAGTTAGTGGAAAATTACATGGAGAATTGGTGCATATTATAGTTAATCATTGGCCTTCTAGAAGAGAAGGAACTGAAATAAGCGAACCTAAAAGAATTACTACTGCAAACACTGTTAGAGCAATTATAGATTCAATAAATCAAAAAGAGATGAACCCAAAAATTATTTTAATGGGCGATTTTAATGATGATCCATCAAGTAAAAGTGTAAAAGATTTTTTGGTAAAAGACGACTTTTTTAATCCGATGGAAAGTTTACAAAATCCCAAAAAAATAGGAACATCAACCTATAATAAAAAATGGAATTTCTTTGACCAAATTATGCTTTCTAAAAACTTTTTAGATAAAAATAATCAGGAATTATATTTTAAACACGCAGAAGTTTTTAATAAAAAATGGTTGCGTGTTTTTAAAGGAAAATTAAAAGGAAGTCCTTTTAGAACCTATATTGGACCTTGGTATAAAGGAGGTTTTTCAGACCATTTTCCTGTGTATGTTTTTTTAAAGAAAGGTAATTAACTACTTCTTTTTGCCTTGTTGATTAAAAGCTTGTCTTAGCTTTTCATCATTTAAAATATATTTTTGGTATTTTCCATCTCTGTATCTGTAATAAATAAAGAAAGGCATAAATAAAAACGAAAAGTAAAACACGCCTAAACCCATTACAACCTTTGCTTTTTCATGATCTTGGTTTAATAAATAAATACCAACAATCATCCAAACTAAAAAAACAACAAACATTATTTTTAACGCTAATTTCATGCTACAAATTTACAAAAGTTATATCTTTAAAAAATATAAATGATTAATTATGTCTTCTCGAGCGCAGTCGAGAGGTTATGTATTTTACTAATAATAGGTTTCGACTGCGTTCCACCTGACAGATAAATTTAAAATGAAATCAATTTCTGTATTTTTGATATGTTTGCTCCTATTTTCTTGCAATCAACCCACAAAAAAAACAACTATGCATAAAAAAATAGTAATTGCTCATAGAGGAGCTTCTGCCTATTTGCCTGAACATACTATTGAAGCAAAAGCGATGGCACATGCCATGAATGTAGATTTTATTGAGCAAGATTTGGTGTTGAGTAAAGATGATGTGCCCATTGTCATTCATGATATTTATTTAGATGATGTTACTGATGTTGCCACAAAATTCCCAAACAAAAAAAGAGAAGACAATCGTTTTTATGTCATCGATTTTACGTTTGACGAATTAAAAACACTCCAAGTTTCAGAACGTTTTAATCCAGCAACTGGCAAACAATTTTATCCAAATCGATTTCCAAAAGGAAAAGGAAATTTTAAACTGCATTCGCTACAAGAAGAAATTGAATTGATTCAAGGTTTAAATGCATCAACCAAAAAAAACATCGGAATTTATCCTGAAATTAAAGCGCCAGAATTTCATCAACAAGAAGGAAAAAACCTCACAGAAATTGTTTTAAAAGTACTTGCAGATTATGGTTATAAAACAAAAAAAGACAATTGTATTTTACAGTGTTTTGATGCCAAAGAATTAGAGAGAATTAGAAAAGAGTTAAAATCGGATTTGTTTTTAGTGCAACTAATGGAGTTTCCAGAAGAGGCAAATCAACTAAAGCATTTTGCAAGTTATGCAGATGGAATTGGCCCTTGGTACAAACAAATTTTAAGTGATAAAGTTGATGGGAAGTTCACTTTTACTTCTTTAGTTGCTGATGCACATCAATTGGGTTTAAAAGTGCATCCTTATACATTTAGAGCAGATCAATTAGCTGAGTTTTCAACGTTCGAAGAAATGATGCAAACCCTTTTAATCGATGCCAATGTAGATGGTGCTTTTACGGATTTCCCTGATGTAATGGTTGATTTTATCAATAATAAACAACCTTAAATTAGAGCTTATTTTTATTTAAAATTAAAGCCCATTTGTGGTAGCTACAAATATTAGAAGAACAAAGAAAACTGTTATTAATAAAGAGATTACTAAAGGTTTGGTAATCGATTTTTTTTCATGTTGTAAATCTTTGCCCAAAGACTTACTCCAAAAATACTCTACTAAAATTCCATAGCCAATAAAATTAAAAATTAAGGTGATAAAATATATTTTAGGTAAAACTTCTAAAAGAGCATACGATAAAATCATATATAAAATCCCAAAAACAAGCACTTGAGTTCTTTCTTTTTGCTTGTTCATCACCTTTAAATTATACATTAATAAAACCACTCCAAAAATGGTGCTAAAAAAAAGCGAAAATCCTAAAATTGCTTTTTTAGAATATAAGGTTGGTTGTTCAAAATCCTCAAAAGGGTTTTCTTTATTTAACGTCGTTTTCTTTAGCGCATCATTTTGAATTGAAGTTTCTTTTGTAGGAATTACAGCAATTTCTGGAAGATCAATTTCACCCTGTTCAATTAAGCTTCTATCTTCCAATTCCCACACAACAGCTTGCAAAGCTTCTGGAGTATATTTATCTTTATTCTCTATAATATAATCTAACTCTTGGTTAGATTTATTGCGCATATTTTTGGTAAAACTATTTTCTCTCATTTTGTTTTTTTAACTCGTAACTTCTATCAATTTATTTCTATAAGCTGTTAATAGTTTAGATTTCGATATAAAACCAAGATACTTATCCTCTTTAATTACTGGTAAATTCCAAGCATTGCTGGTTTTAAATTTTCGCATAATTTCTTCAACAGAATCATTATAAAAGATAATTTCTGGAGCAGATTTCATAAAGGTTTCTACTGTGATGCTGTTGTACATTTCTGTATCAAACATAAAAGACCGAATATCATCTAACAAGACAATTCCTAAAAATTGTTTCTCTTTATTAATTACAGGAAAAATATTTCTGGTTGATTTTGCAACCGCTTTTGTAAGCATTTCTCCCAATAACATATCTGGATTTACAGCCTTAAAATTCTTCTCAATAAGCCTATCAATCTTCATCATCATTAACACATTTTTGTCTTTATTGTGAGTGATGAGCTCTCCTTTTGCTGCTAATTCTGTTGTGTAAATGGAGTTTGCAATAAAATATTTTGTAAATGCAAAACTAATTGCAGCCACCAACATCAATGGTACAAAAAGTTCATAACCACCAGTAATTTCTGCAATTAAAAAAATGGCAGTTAAAGGCGCATGTAAAACTCCAGCCATTAAACCTGTCATACCAATTAAGGTAAAATTAGACTCAGAAACACTGCCTCCTAAAGTATTAATTACTTTTGCAAAAACGTTTCCCAAAGCACTTCCCATAAACAAAGTCGGAATAAAAATACCTCCAACTCCACCAGCTGCAAACGTTGTTGTCATTGCAATAGCTTTAAAAATAGCGATTAAAAACAGGAACCCAATAACAATCCAAATATTGGTAAAATCTACTTTATAAGGAATATCTTTTAGAGCTTCAGCAGTATTTCCATTCAATAAATTGTTGATTAATCCATAACCTTCTCCATATAAAGGCGGAATTAAATACAGCATAATTCCGATGGCAAAACCGCCAATAATTAATTTATGAATAGGCTTTTTAATTCGTTTGAAAAAATTGGTAATTCTAAAATAAATTTTGGAAAAATAAACAGAAGCAACACCTGTTCCAAAGCCCAAAAGAACGTAATACAAAATATCTTTTATCTGAAAAGCATCTACCAACTCAAAGCCAAACAATGCATCTTTTTCAAAGAAAAAATAAGAAGTAATTACAGCAGAAACTGATGCCAATAAAAGTGGCACTAAAGAGGCAAAAGCCAAGTCTAAACTAAAAATTTCTACAGCAAAAATAATAGCTGCAACTGGCGCTTTAAACATCGATGACATGGCTCCTGCAGTTGCACAACCAATTAACAGCATTCTTGTTTTAGCATTCATGTGAAAGAGCTGTGCAACATAAGATCCTAAAGCTGCTCCTGTGCTTACAGCTGGCCCTTGCAAACCTGCAGAACCTCCAAAACCAACAGTAATTGGAGCTGTAATTAATGAAGCATACATTTTGTATTTTTCTATAATTCCGTTTTTTTTTGAAACTGCATGAAGTGTGGTAGAAATACCATGCCCAATTTCCTTCTTAATGATTTTTCTTTTGATATAATACACCAAAACCAACCCAATAATTGGGAAAATAAAATAGAGCGAATAATGAAAATCTTTGATGAATTTTCCTTCAATAACATGTTCTATAAAGAAGGTTAAGTTTTTTAAAACAGCAGTTCCTAAACCTGCTAACAACCCCACCAAAATACTTAGGGCATACACAAACTGACGCTCAGAGATAAATTGATATCTCCAAAGTAAAATTTGCTTTAGGTATTTGTTTTTTGTTGGCATTTTAAGATTGCATAAGTATTCGACAAGCTCTGACTGACGTTTTTATGTTAAATTGTTTTTGTTGCTGTATAAATATAGCTTTTTAGAAACATACACTTCATAAATATCTTACTTTTTGGTATTTTAAAAAACCTGCTGCCCTTATTTGTTTATGTATTGTAGAAATATCTTCTGGAATTTCTGCATTTAAAAGCCAGTTTACATCAAAACCATTTCTTATAGCTTCCTTCATTAAAAATTTATTATCTATAATTAACGCTCCCAACTTTTTAAGATTACTTTCAAATTCAATTAAAAAATCATCATCTAACTTTTGAACAATCATGACAATTTTAAAAGCTCTTGCAATAACTGCAATACAGAATTTCTTTGTTTTTGCTGGTGGTTTACTATTTAAAATAAAAGTTCTATTAATTTTTAAAACTTCATTTATCATTATTAAATTTAAATGAGCTTCCCCAAATTTATCCTTTGTAATTTTTACATGTTCAGTTATAAAGCCACTTAAATCTCTTACATCAAAATTTAAATAACCAATTGAGTAGTGCCCATTTTCTGCACTTCTTCGTATTTGATCAAGTAAGGTTTTTTCTACTTTATCTCTTTGTTCTTCTACAGTATTTGTATTTACTAATTCAAATAGCAAACGATTTGCCAAAACCAAATCTTTTTTTAACAAACGTAAAATTAATTTGTCCTTTTCAGTTGATGGTAAGTGACTTAATGCCTCTTTAAATTCTTTTGGAAAAGTCATTTCTACTTATTTTTTTGTTGATAAAATATCTGTTCCTAAATAATGATCATCTTTATTATAGTACCAAGCTCTAATTTTTGGCATTTTCACTTCATTAATCGTTTCTAATTCTGATAATAAAATATATTCTCCACTTTCTTTTTCCTCTTTAAAGAATTGATAAATTTCCATTGCAAACGTTTTTGGATCAAAATAAAAGAACCAAGTATCTTTACCAACTTCTTGATTATAGGTTGCTTTTAAAACCAAATATTCTTTTCCTTTAAACGTTTTTCTTTCTACATTTTGATGAATTACTGTGCCTTCATCTTTTAATTTCATTGGCAAACCATATAAATAAGTGTAGTAATTTTTATACATATTAGCACGATCATCAGTTAAACTATATTTCTTTTTAATTGCTTCTGATGGATTTTTATCACCATTAAAAGAAAAGCTAGCCACATCTTTATCAATAATATATGATGTTATAACAGTATCTCTTTTAGCAGAAACAGAAAAATATTGTTTTGGTAAATCAATATTAATTTTACTAACTCTATCTCCATTTTTAGGAGTTTCCATAGTTACAAAAAGTTCTCCTTTAAAGGTTTCCCAATTTCCATTTGGATCATGAAATTGAATTGCTTTTTTTAGTAATTCGTCTCCTGTAATTTCTTGGGAAAATGAAATTATAGAGGTGAAAAAGATTAGAAGTGTAATTATTTTTTTCATTTTTAAATATTAAAAAATCTCGTTTTCACGAGATTTTAGTTAAACTTTAATTGTGCACAAGTGCTTTTCATCTTTATTATAAACTTCAACTAAATATCCATCAAAAAAATTTCTGCTCCAAACTAATTCTGTAATTCTAATAAAATAATTATACCAGTTTCTTTCTCCTAAAATTTCAGGATTTAGTTTATTACTTTCAATTGCCTCCAAAACTTTAGCTTCTATTTTGTTCATAATATTTAGTTTGTGAAATTAAAAAATAGATGATTTAGACTTTTTTCTGAATGATTAGATTGATAATTAATATCTTTCTTTTGAAATATAATCTCTGACTCTCTTTCGTCTTTCTTTAAAAGTTTATTAATACCATCAACACATTCATTAGCCTTTCCTTCTAAAATATAACCTACTAAAATTCCTTCACATTCATGATATTTACCTCCAGGTAAAAAATTATCAATTCCAGTATCTATATATCTTCTTTTTAATCCTGAATTATTTGATTTTAAATTTTTTGCTTCAATGTAATAAGTATATTCATTTTTAAGCCAAGAAATATTTGTTAGTCGCATATCAATTCTCGAAAGTTTAGCCGCAAATCCTTTATAAGGGATAATATTTTTATCAAAATTGAAATTTTCAACATTGGATGAAATCCTCCAGTTTATTCTTTTCGGATTTTCATCAACATAATTATGAAGGATTGCAGTTATATCATTTTCATCAAAATCTAATGCAATAACTTGATTGTGAATTGATGTATAGTAAGCTTCTGTAAATAAAGTTACACATCTAATTTCAAATTTATTTTGAAACGGCAGAAAAATAGAAGAAGATAAAATTCCTGCCATTATTCTTTCATATTAAGAATTTCTGCTAACAGTGTTTGACTATCTTCCATAGCAGCAGTTTCGCTCCAAAATCTTCTTTGATTTGGTTTTATAATGTAAACATCATCTCCATCATAATAATTTACTTTTTTTCTAAAATATAGATTTTGCGCTTCTTCTTTCCAAAGTTTTTTATCTAGAATCTTTAATTCTTCATAAATATTTTCTTTTGAAAGTATTGTTTTTTTATATGCTGAACCAAATGAAATTTTAATTAAATATAAAGGACAATTAGATGGAATATTATAATAAGTAACAGAAGCTTTCAAAGAAACATCATCTAACCAATTGTTTAATTCTGTTGATAATCTGTTGTAATAATGATTGCTTTTTATTACGGGTTTTAGAGCATCAGAATTTTTCTGTCTTATAAATAAATCTAATCCAAAATCAAGTGTATCTTTTATTATAATCTTTTCTTTATCAGATAATTTTAAAACATCATTATAAATAATTTCATCAACTTCATTTTCCAATATAGTTACATCATTATCTACTTGAGATTGTTTGAATAAAATTTTATTTGAAAGAACTAACAACTCTTTTTTCATTTTATCATCCAAAAGATTGAAAATGTTTGGAAGAGAATATAACTCATTATCTAATATGTCATCATATTTTAAACCCCAAGCTGATGAAAAATTAAACTGAAAGTATCTAGAGAAAGTCGAATTAAAAAAAAGTAATAAAATTTTTAAAGAATCTAAATTATCTGCCTTAATTCCATAAACTCTATTTAAAAAATACGTGTCAAAATCAACAAGAGAAGCGAATATTTTTCCTTTAGTAATTCCTTTTTTTACTATCAAAAAAGGAGCTTTTGACAATTTTTCGTCTATTTTAAGATATTCTGTTAGATTTATTTGAATATTAGATTTTTGAACTAAATATCTAGATATTTTACTAGTATTAATAGTTTCTTTTGGGGTAATTAAGTTTAATTTATTGGTATAGCCTTTTGATGGAACGTGTAAACCTGTTCCTTTAAACCATTTATTTTTATTTTCTTTGAAGTGTTTTTTTAAAGTATTTGATTCAAATTTTTTAATTAATTCAAAATCGAAATAACTTCCCCACATTGCAACCTTCCAAATTTTAGAATCTTTCTTTTTACATTCTATCCTTGGTAAATGTATTTCATCAGAAGCGTCAATTATAATACCTTCTAAAACATCATTTTTTATATATGTTTTGGGTGAATAATAAATAATATTATCAGATTTGTCGGTTTTTTTTTCTTTTTGATAAAAAATAACACAAATAGGTTCAACAGCTGAAGCAAAAAGTTGTCCGCCAGAATTTTTAGGTGCTTTTCTTAAAATAGAAAAATTATAAATTTTTTCAACATAATTATCATTAAATAACCATTGCCTAAAATTTTGATAAGTACCTCCTGTGTTGGTTAAAACTTTAGTATTAAAAATTAAAGCAATTTTTCCTTTTGGAGCTAAAAGAGTTGCTTTATGCATAAATGGTAAAACCATTTCTTTTGCAAAATTATTACTATCACAATATTTTTTTATAGATGGTAATAAGTTTTTAGTTCCAAATGGCGGATTTCCGACAATCAATTGAAAATCTTGTAATTGCTCGATTTCAAAATTAGAAATTGTGTCTAATCTAAAAAGATTATTACCTTGTTTTTTAATTGTTTCATCTTTTGAATCATTTATTAGGTTTGGAAATCTTACATTTCCATTCCACCAACTTGTTTTGGGGTCTAAATTATCTAACAAAGCAAGATACAAACTAAAAGCTGCAACTTTTATAGATTTTTTATCTATTTCAATTCCAAAAATATTATTCTTTAGAATTTCAACTAAAATATTAAAATCAGTAAGTTTTGTACTATGCTGTTTTTCATAACGTTTTACTAATCTTTTAAAAGCTTGCACCAAAAAAATTCCAGAACCGCAACTTGGATCCAATGTTTTTACTTTATAGTCTAAATCATTGCTGTTAATTGGTAATTTTTCATTTAAAATCAGCTCTACTAAAGATGGTGGTGTATAATAGGTGCCAGAATCTTTTTTGTCTAATTCTGATAAAAAATTCTCGTAAATTTCACTTAATAATTCAATTCTAATAATTTTAAAATCAAATAATCTCCAATTTGGATATAATTCAGTTTGATTAGTATCCTCATAACCAGCAGTAAAGCATTTTTTTATTAATTCTAAATGACTCGATTTTACAACATTTTTTTCATTTTCATCTATTGTAAATAAACTACCATTAAAATCATCTGCTAATCTTTTATATAAATTATAAGTAACATCAATATTTTTTAAAATATCAAAATACGTTTTAGCATTTTCAGAAAATTGTTTATAAAATTCTTTTGTAGTGGCTTCTTTATCTTCTAAATAAAGTAAAAATAAAGAACGCATTACTAATTTATGAATTATGTCTTTGTCCTCTAAACCTTCTTTTTTTAACTTCTCTGAAACATTTTTTAAACTTGAAATAAGATATTTATCTACTCTATTTTGAAGCTTTAATTTATCTCTAATTTCTTTTGCTTCGTTTACAGTTGCTGACCAAATAAAACCTGTATCAATAGCAATTCTAGAAAATAGTGTATTTAGTGTTTTTAATTTAGATGTATCAGTTTCTTTGCAAGATAGTACTTCTAACTTTTTTAGTTCAGCTTTAAAACTATTATGATTTTCATTAAAAATAACTGGTTTTTCTGAACAGTTATAAATTCTAATTTCTGTTTTAGAATACACATATAAAAACAATACTTTTTGAAAATTCCAACAGATATGCTGAATTTCAGAAATAATTTTTAAAGTTTCTTTATCGAAAACTTCAACCTCTTTTAAGAATAAAGCTGGTTGATTTTCATTTCCATAAACTTTTATAAGTCCGTATTTTTTTTCGTCAAATAACTCAATATCAAATTCTTTGCTATTTTTAGCAAAGTTTATAATATCAAGATTATCAATTATTTGATTATTCATTTTTATAAAAATCCGTTTTCAGAAAAAATAATTTTTTATCCTCTAAATTACGAAAAAAGTAAATAAGTAAAGAAAGTTTTATTGGACTTTTTGATAATTGTATTAAAAAAAATCCCACAAAAAGCAGGATTTAAATTTATTCTTGAATATCCAACTTTAAACTCAGCTCTTTTAATTGCTCATTATCAATAAAAGCAGGAGCATCAATCATCACATCTCTACCAGAATTGTTTTTTGGGAACGCAATAAAATCACGAATGGTTTCTTGACCACCAAGAATGGCAACCAATCTATCTAAACCAAAAGCCAAACCTCCATGAGGTGGAGCACCATACTCAAAAGCATCCATTAAGAAACCAAATTGTGCTTTGGCATCTTCTTCAGAAAAACCTAAATGCTTTAACATAGTTGCTTGCATTTTTTTATCGTGAATTCTTATAGAACCTCCACCAATTTCGTTTCCATTCAACACTAAATCGTACGCATTTGCTTTTACAGCTCCAGGATCTGAATCTAACAATTCCATTTGTCCAGGTTTTGGCGATGTAAATGGATGGTGCATTGCATGATAATGACCAGTTTCTTCATCTAATTCTAAAAGAGGAAAATCAATTACCCAAAGAGGAGCAAATACTTTTGGATCTCTCAATCCTAAACGTGTTGCTAATTCCATTCTTAACGCAGACATTTGTGCTCTTACTTTATTGGTTTCACCAGATAAAACACACACTAAATCTCCAGGTTTTGCACCTGTAATTTCAGCCCATTTTGCTAAATCTTCTTGATCGTAAAATTTATCTACAGAAGATTTGAAAGTTCCATCTTCATTTACTCTTGCGTAAATCATGCCTAAAGCACCAACTTGTGGTCTTTTTACCCAATTTATCATCGCATCAATTTCTTTTCTTGTGTATGTATTTCCACCAGGAACTGCTATTCCGATTACTAATTCAGCCGAATTAAAAACACCAAAATCTTTGTGTTGAGTAACTGCATTTAAATCGCCAAACTCCATTCCGAAACGAATGTCTGGTTTGTCATTTCCATACAAACGCATGGCATCATCATACAACATTCTCGGGAATTTCTCTACCTCAACATTATTTACTTCTTTTAATAAATGTCTGGTTAATCCTTCAAAAATATTTAAGATATCTTCTTGCTCCACAAACGCCATTTCACAGTCAATTTGTGTAAATTCTGGCTGTCTGTCTGCACGTAAATCTTCATCTCTAAAACATTTTACAATCTGAAAATATTTATCCATTCCACCAACCATTAATAGCTGTTTGAATGTTTGAGGAGATTGAGGCAATGCATAAAATTGCCCTTCATTCATTCTACTTGGCACCACAAAATCACGTGCTCCTTCTGGGGTAGATTTAATTAAATACGGAGTTTCAACTTCTATAAATTCTTGGTCAGACAAGTATTTACGAACTTCCATGGCTACTTTATGACGAAACATTAAACTGTCTTTAACAGGGTTTCTTCTAATATCTAAGTATCTGTATTTCATTCTGATGTCTTCTCCACCATCAGTTTTATCTTCAATTGTAAAAGGAGGAATTTTTGAGGCGTTTAAAATCTCTAATTTAGAAACCAACACTTCAACTGCTCCTGTAGCAATATTATTATTTTTAGATTCACGCTCAATTACAGTTCCTGTAACTTGAATTACAAATTCTCTTCCCAAAGATTTTGCTTTTTCCATCATTGCTGTTGGTGTGCGCTCTTCATCAAAAATTAACTGCGTAATTCCATATCTGTCTCGCAAATCTACCCAAACCATAAACCCTTTATCTCTGCTTTTTTGCACCCAACCAGCCAAGGTAACCTCTGTATTTATATGCGCTGCTCTTAACTCTCCACAAGAATGACTTCTATACATTGTAAATTATAAATTTGCTTCCGTTTAAAACGGAAATCCATAAATTGTCATTCCGAATTTATTTCGGAATCTAGCTGCAAATTTAATCAATAATATATCTAAACATATAACAATTGATATATTTTTGGGCGTTCATTTCTGAAAAAGAAATGCCCAGCTTTCCACTATATCTTTTTGCGAAAAGCAAAAAGGATGTCGTTTCAATCTGTAACGCAAACTTAGTTTTTGTAAATTTGCTTTATGAGCGTAATCAATATTCAAGAAAAATTAAAACTATTTTCCGATTTATGGTCTCCAAAAAAGGTGGGCGAATTAAATGGACAACAAATTTTATTGGCAAAAGTAAAAGGCGAATTCGTTTTTCATAAACACGAATTTGAAGACGAACTTTTTATGGTCATCAAAGGAGTTCTAGAAATAGAATTACGAGACAAAACCATCACCCTAAAAGAAGGTGAATTTTATATTGTTCCAAAAGGTGTGGAACACAAACCAATTGCAAAAGAAGAAGTGTATATCTTATTATTTGAACCACTTTCCATAAAACATACTGGTGATGTTATTGCAGATATAACTGTAGAAACGTACGAAAGTATATAAAAACTAAGCCGTAATTTCTTTATTCTCTTTCTCTTCTTTAGGAAAAGCTTGCTTGCTAAAAACAAATAATAAAGCTACACCAACAGAAATATAAGCATCTGCAGGATTAAAAATATACTGAAAAAATGTGAACGAATCTCCACCAACAAAAGGAATCCATTCTGGTAAAATAGCGTCTTTTATAAAAGGAAAGTAAAACATATCTACAACTTTACCATGAAAAAGTGTTCCATAAGGTTCATCTGCAAAAAGAGTAGCAACATTATTATTTGAAGAATCGAAAATAACTCCGTAAAAAACAGAATCGATAATATTACCTACAGCACCTGCAAAAATAAGTGCGATTCCCACAATTACAGCATTGTGTACTTTTCGTTTTATATTGCCAATTAACCAATATACAATCGCAAAAACAGCAACAATTCTAAATAAGGTTAAAAAAAGTTTTCCTATTTCTCCACCAAATTCAAAGCCCATAGCCATTCCATTATTTTCTACAAAATGAATTTGAAACCAACTAAAAATTTCAAATCCACCATTTAAAGCGTAGGTAGTTTTTATATAAACCTTTAAAACTTGGTCTAAAATAATAGCTATTAAAATTGTAAGAATTGCGATATTCTTTTTTGACATTTTTTTTATTTTGAATTCACAAAAATAACAATATTATTGTGTTTATTTATCTGTTAAGAAAATATTAGCTTTTAAGCTTGTTACTGAAAAATCTTTGGTATTTTCTAACAATTTCTTTTGAAGTGTTTTTTCATACAAAACCTCATCAACCTCAATTTTACCATCTTTAGAATTGATGTCTAAATTTGTGTTTTTAACTGAAGCATACACATTCCCTGAATACAATTTTAAAGTAGTTTTTGCTTTTATTTCATTTAATTTCACAATGCCATTTTCTATGTAAATTGCCAATTCGTTTTGATGACTTTTAGATTCAATATCTACATTTTCGCCAAAAATAAATACTTTTTTACCTTTTGGAATTTTTACAACAGCATTGGCTCTTTGCAATCTTTTTGTAATAAATTTTCTAAAAACAACTTCTCTTGTTTGGGTGCCTTCAAAATCAAATTTTATAAATAATTCTTTATTTTTTTCTTCGATTTTTATCAATTGATCATCATAACTTTCTGCAAATAAAGTTACTTCTATAAACTCAGATGTTGAGTTTTCAAGTACTAAATTATCTAACCCAGCTGTATAAATTGTAATTTCATCTGCAAAAGTTTGCAGTTTTTTCACCACTTTTTTCTGTGAAAAACTCACAGAAAAAAACAACAATAAAAGTAGTTGTAAAATATGTTTCATAAAAAAAGCTTCTTAAAAAAGAAGCTTAAAAAAATTTAATGATTTGGTTATTGTGCTCTTTTAGCTTCGATACTCAAAGTTGCATGAGGCACTAATTTTAAACGTTCTTTTTGTATTAATTTACCAGTAACTCTGCAAACACCATACGTTTTATTTTCTATACGTAACAAAGCATTTTTAAGATCTCTAATAAACTTTTCTTGTCTTATTGCCAATTGCACATTTGCTTCTTTGTTCATTACTTCAGAACCTTCATCAAAAGATTTAAAAGATGATGATGTGTCATTGGTACCATTATCTGAATCATTTTTATAAGCAGCTTCTAATAAAGCCAAATCTTCGTTTGCTCTTGCTATTTTTTTCTGAATGATTTCTTTGAATTCTTTCAAATCCTCCTCTGAATATTTTACTTTAACGTCAGACATTTTTCTAAATTTTTTCGATTAATATTTTACTTTTAATGGTGTCGAATTCAATTTCTGAACCATTGCTTAATTCATCAACAAAAACCAATTCTTTTGTTAATGTTTCACTCATTATATACTCTTTATTCTCGTTGATAGAACTTTGTAAATTCTCAAAATTTAAAACCGTTAACTTAATTTTATCAGTAACTTCTAAACCTGTGTCTTTACGTGCATTTTGAATTCTATTTACCAATTCTCTAGCAACACCTTCTTTATGCAATTCTTCAGTAATTGTAACATCTAAAGCCACTGTTAAAGCGCCATCATTTGCAACCAACCAACCTTCTATATCTTTAGAGGTTATCTCTACATCTGAAAGGTCTAAAATAATATTTTTCCCATTAATTTCAATAGAAATGTTTTTATCTTTCTCTATTTTGTTAATATCTTCTTGCGTAAAGTTTTTAACTTCTGCTGCCACAAAACGCATGTCTTTTCCGAATTTTGGCCCTAAAGTCTTGAAATTCGGTTTAATATGTTTGATTAAAATATCTGAAGCATCTTCCATCAACTGGATTTCCTTGATATTAACCTCGTGTTTAATTAAATCTGCAACTGCTAAAATTTCCTCTTTTTGTTGTTGATTATCAACAGGAATCATAATTTTTTGCAATGGCTGACGCACTTTTATCTTTTCTTTTGCTCTTAAGGATAAAACCAAAGATGATATTTTTTGCGCGTTTTCCATTTTACGCTCTAAAGATTTATCAACATAAGCAGCATCAAAAACAGGGAAATCTGACAAGTGAATACTTTCTAATGTTTCTTTATTGGTTACAGAATTCAAATCTTGATACAATTTGTCCATGAAAAATGGTGCAATTGGGCTCGCCAATTTAGCAACAGTAACCATACATGTATATAAAGTTTGGTAGGCAGAAATTTTATCAGTTTCGTACGTTCCTTTCCAAAAACGTCTTCTACTTAAACGAACATACCAATTACTTAAATACTCTTGTGTAAAATCAGAAATTGCTCTTGCAGCTCTTGTTGGTTCGTAATCTGCGTAAAATTTATCAACATTTTCAATTAATGTATGCAATTCAGATAAAATCCATCTGTCTAATTCTGGTCTTTCATTTAAAGCGATGTCTGGTTCTTTGTAAGCAAAACCATCAATATTTGTGTATAAACTAAAGAAAGAATAGGTGTTATATAGCGTTCCAAAAAACTTACGTTTTACCTCTTCAATTCCTTCTAAATCAAACTTTAAATTGTCCCAAGGATTGGCGTTTGAAATCATATACCATCTTGTAGCATCTGCTCCATAAGTTCCTAAAGTTGTAAACGGATCTGCTGCATTTCCAAGACGTTTAGACATTTTATGTCCGTTTTTGTCTAAAACCAAACCGTTTGAAACTACATTTTTATAGGCAACATCATCAAAAATCATGGTTGCAATTGCGTGCAAAGTATAGAACCAACCACGTGTTTGATCTACTCCTTCTGCAATAAAATCTGCTTTTCGCCAAGTAGTATCTACCAATTCTTTATTTTGAAAAGGGTAATGCCACTGAGCATAAGGCATAGAACCAGAATCGAACCAAACATCAATTAAATCGCTTTCACGTTTCATTGGTTTTCCTGTTGATGAGACTAAGGTAATTTCATCAACAATATTTTTATGTAAATCTATTTTTGCATAGTTTTCATCAGACATATTTCCGATTTCGAAATCTTCAAAAATATCTTTTGATAAAACTCCAGCTTGTACAGCTTTGGCCATTTCTCCTTTTAATTCTTCAACAGAACCAATACAGATTTCTTCTTTACCATCTTCTGTTCGCCAAATTGGCAATGGAATTCCCCAATATCTAGATCTAGATAAATTCCAGTCGTTTGCATTTGCTAACCAGTTTCCAAAACGTCCAGTTCCTGTAGATTCAGGTTTCCAGTTAATGGTTTTGTTCAAGTCGTGCATTCTATCTTTTACATCCGTAACTTTTATAAACCAAGAATCTAATGGATAATATAAAATCGGCTTGTCTGTTCTCCAACAATTTGGGTAACTGTGCTTGTATTTTTCTACTTTAAACGCTTTGTTTTCGTTTTTAAGTTTTAAACCCAATCGTTCATCAACAGATAAATATTGTTTTTGATCTTTTAAAACGTCTTTTAATTTTTCTTGTTGAACTTTTAATTCAACTTCAAGATCTTGCTCAGTTAAATATTCAGATTTTACGTACTCGCTTGCAAAACCATAAACATCATCTTTTATTTCTTTTCTAAATTTTCCTTGTAAATCAACCAAAGGAACTAAATTATCATTCTCATCTTTAATCAGCAAAGCTGGAATTTCTGGACTCGCTTGTTTGGCAACCAAAGCATCATCTGCTCCAAAAGTTGGTGAAGTATGCACGATTCCTGTTCCATCTTCAGTCGTCACAAAATCTCCTAGAATTATTCTAAAAGCATCTTGTTTATTGGTAAAATCTAAATCATAATCTAATATTGGTTCGTATTTAATATTGACTAAATCTTTACCAATAAATTCTTTTACAACATAAAAAGGAATTTTCTTATCTCCAGATTTGTATGCTTTTAATTCCTCTGATGAATCAACTTGAAATGCATTTTTTCCTCCAAATTGTTTTCCAACTAAGTTTTTAGCTAAAATTACTTTTACAGGCTCAAATGTATATTGATTAAAAGTATCTACTAAAACATACTCGATTTTTGGACCAACAGTTAAAGCTGTGTTACTTGGTAAAGTCCAAGGAGTTGTAGTCCAAGCAATAAAATTGATATCACCTAAATTCTGTAAAAAATCTGGCAACGTTTCATTTACAGCTTTAAATTGTGCAACAACAGTAGTATCAGTAACATCTTGATACGTTCCTGGTTGATTCAATTCGTGAGAACTTAAACCTGTTCCTGCTTTTGGAGAATATGGCTGAATTGTGTAGCCTTTGTAGATTAATTTTTTGTTGTAAATCTGCTTTAGTAACCACCAAACAGATTCCATATATTTGGGTTCGTAGGTAATATATGGATCTTCCATATCTACCCAATAACCCATTTTTTGAGTTAAATCGTTCCAAATATCTGTATATCTCATCACAGCTTTTCTACAAGCTGCATTGTAATCTTCTACAGAAATTTTGGTTCCAATATCTTCTTTGGTAATTCCTAATTCTTTCTCAACACCTAATTCTATTGGCAAACCATGCGTATCCCAACCCGCTTTTCTTTTTACTTGAAAACCTTTCATGGTTTTGTAACGAGGAAAAATATCTTTAATAGCTCTCGCTAAAACATGATGCACTCCAGGCAATCCGTTTGCAGAAGGTGGTCCTTCAAAAAATATGTAAGGTTCTGCACCTTCTCTAGAAGTTACACTTTTTTCGAAGATGTTATTTTCTTGCCAATAATTAAGAATTTCTTCTGCAACATTTGGTAAGTCAAGTCCTTTATATTCAGGAAATTTCGCTTTCATTTGGTCTCTTTTCAAATCAGGATGCGAAATTAAGAAATTTCTTTAAAGAATTTACAAATAGACCAACTTAAATCAGCCTAAAATTAAATGGATAAGTTTAAGGTTTTTTGAGAATTTATAATTTTTAATTTCTTCTAATTTCAGATTTTCGCATAAAATACTATTTACTTTCTTTCGAACCAGTTTTCGATTTTAAGTTCATTTAGATATTTAAAATCTTTCACATTGTCAGTTACCAAAGTTAGATTGTTAAAAATTGCAGTTATTCCAATTATTAAATCAAATTCGTCATGCATTGGTGTACCATTTTTTCTTAATCTAACTTTTTCTTCAGCATATTTTTCTACAACTCCATAAATTGGAATTACTGATAAACCATTTATAAATTTAGTAACTGCTTGATGAGATTTTTTTTTATTCTCACTATTTTCAGCACCATATTTTAATTCAAACACAGTTAATTCAGAAATAAAGCAATTTTCAACTCCTTTGCTTCTTATTATTTCGTCAAGCTTCAATTTTCCACGAAGAAAAAACACACAAGTATTAGTGTCTAATAAATACTGCATAAACCATTAAAATTTTAAATCTTCTCGATTAAAATTTCTACTTTCTTTAATTTCTTTAGCTATATCTTCTGCTGATTTTTCAGAACCAAAAGCTCCAAAAGATTTAAAAAAATCTGTATTTCTGCTTTTTTTGTCTTTCTTTAATGATTTTGCAAGTTTTTCCAAAAGTTCAATTTTACTAATCGAAGTTAGTCCATCAAAAAGATTTGAATATGTGTTAACGATATATTTTTCAGCAACTGTCATTATTAAGATTTTATTCAAATATACGGAATTTTATTTTTTGAATTTATTCTATTAAATCATGCACAAGCAAAATCATACTCTTTTTTTGTGTCTATAATCTTAAAAATTAGCCACAAATGCACGAATTTTTGTGTAGAAATAAATAAATGATTTCACTAATTTTAAAAAAACTTTCAGTTTTATTCGTGCATTCGTAACTTAAAACTAAAGTAAAGCTCTGACCTAACTAAATCTGATGAAAAAATCCTGTCACAAACTTGTTTTCCTGTTTTTTTACTTTACCCGAATATATTTTTTAATTCTGATTCAAGTTAACCGTTTAAAACTTCTCCTTTTTAAATAAATAGGATAATTTTATAAAACTATACTGAAAAAGGCGTGTGAAAGGTTTGGTATATTTAAAATTGAATAGACTTGCAATCATTTCATCAATATTAAAATTGTCGTAGAAAAATTTAACTCTGTTTTCTACTTGTGCATCTGTATATCTACTGTACATTCTTCTGCCAGAAAATTCGCTTAAGCTCCATTTTAGCA
Organism: Polaribacter sp. Hel_I_88; assembly: GCF_000687935.1. NCBI lineage: Bacteria > Pseudomonadati > Bacteroidota > Flavobacteriia > Flavobacteriales > Flavobacteriaceae > Polaribacter > Polaribacter sp. Hel_I_88. Next base: position 1,118,072 of record NZ_JHZZ01000001.1, read on the forward strand.
ACTTTTTTCTTCGCCAATATTTTCTATAATTTTCGAAGTTTTCTTCGCCAGTTTTTAAATATTTATCAATATAAGTTGATGCCAAATCTGCTGTTTGCATTGCATAACGAATTCCTTCTCCTCCTCTAGGATTTATTGCTGAAACTGCATCTCCAACTCCTACTACTTTATTGTGATAAAATTTATCTTTTAAGCCTCTGCTATATCTAATTATTCCACCATGTTTATCGATAATTTTATAGTCTGTTGCTTTTACATATTCTGATATAATTTTCTCAGTAATTTTCCTTGTAGTTTTATCGGTTTTCTCTTGATTTAATGAGGTAAGATGTGTTTTACCAGCACCAACTTTTAAGATCCTGTTTTCCATAGGAAAAATCCAAGAATACCCTTTTATAGACCATTTATGACCCAAGAAAAAAAGTAATTTATCTTTAAATTGATCGTAAATTTCTTGCGAAACTTCAATTTCATATTCAGTTCCACTTCCTAAAACCATTTCTGGCTGTTCTTCTTTAGCATCGTACATTACTTTTCTTAAAGGTCCAGTTGCATCTACTAAGAGTTTTGTTTTTATGGTAATATTTTCTGAAGTTGCTGTATTTAAAAGCTCTACAAGAACTACCTCTTTTTGAACATCTTTGGACAAATATTTGTGTCCCATCCAAACATTTCCACCAAACTTTATTGTTTCATCAGCTAAAAACTCACGTAATTTTTGAAAATTTAAAACAACACCTTTGTTCGTTTTTCCTTGCCAAGTGTAGGCTTTTTTTGTACACTGAATTACCAAATCTTTCCAATAAGCACCAATGACAGATTCTGGCAAATCAAATTCATTTAAAGGCTCTAAAGTCATTCCTGCACTAGAAAAATTATTTAGAGAAAAATTATCATAACGCTCTACTAATAAAACATTATGCCCTTTTTTGGCTAAACTTCTGGCTGTTTGTCCTCCTGCAGGTCCTCCACCAATTACAACTACATCAAACTCTTTCATTTTTTATTTTTGTTGATGAATGTAATTTACAAACCTCTTTCATTTTTTATTTGTTCATAAGCATCTTGTATGCTTTGAAATTTTTCTTTTGCTCCTTTTAAATGCTCTTCACCTAAATCTTGTAATTTATCTGGATGATATTTTTTGACCATTTTTCTGTACGAAGTTTTTACCTCATCATTTGTGGCAGTTTTATCAATCTCTAAAATTTTATAAGCGTTTTCTGACGAATCGTAAAACATGGCTTTTATCGATTCAAAATCGTAAGAATTGATGTATAAATAACCTGAAATTTTATGAATTTCGTCAACTTCCTTATCAGTTACAAATTCATCTGCTTTGGCAATTCCGAATAAAAAATGGATTAATTGCAAACGAGAAGCGTGAGACATGTGTTCTCTAATCTGAATACAAACTTGGCGAGCAGAAATGTCTTTTTTAACCATTCCCTTAAACAATTTAAAAGCGCTATTTGCACGTTCTTTTCCATACATTGATAAAAATTGAGAACGTACAAACTCCAATTCACGTTTGTCTACTTTTCCATCAGATTTTATAACTATGGATGCCAAAACAAGTAGGCTCATTTCAAAATCTCCAGATTGTGTATTTACATTTCTTCTTGTATATCTACTACCTCCTGTTGGCCTGTCTTTATTATAATCTATTTGTTCTTGTTTAAAATCATCAATTTCAAAACCATCAACAAAACTACCTATGGCAAAACCGATTGCAGCACCAATAGGACCTCCTAATGTAAAACCCAATCCTGCACCCAACCATTTAGAAAAACTACCCATAAATTTTATAAATTTGAGTTCAAATATAACAAATGATTGATATTTTAAATTTTTATCGATTAAAAGATTTTATTAAATTTTTAAATTGATACGCAACCAAATTGATAAAAAAGCATCTTATAAAAAAAACGCAACACTATGAAATCAATAAAAATAATTACCCTCTTTACTTTTATATTAATGTTTACTAACTGCGAAGAAAACAATGACAATCCTATTATATGTACTCAAATTTTTGTGCATGGTTTAGAAATAAACGTTACTGAAAAAGGTGCTACAAACCCAATTACTGGCGCTGTAAAAATAATTGCTAGAGATGAAGGTTATCAAGAAACTTTAGAAAATTCTGACCCAAATATGGCATTTTACGGAGCTGGAGAACGAAGAGGAACATACATTTTAACAGTAACTTCGGACAACTACAAAACATTTGAAAGTGAACCTATCGTTGTTACTGCTGATGAATGCCATGTGATTACCGAAAAAAGAACTTTTGAATTGGAATTAAAATAACTCCTTAAAATAATAAATTCTTATAGCACTATTTATATTGAATTTAGTTTATTTTTAGAATTACAGTTAATTTAATTAAATTTGCATTTTAAGAATGTAAATAATCTAAGAATTATGTATCCAGAAGAATTAGTAAAACCAATGCGTGACGAGTTAATAAACGCTGGTTTTGACGCATTATATACCAATGAAGATGTTGAAAACGCACTATCTAAAGAAGGAACAACATTAGTAGTTGTAAATTCTGTTTGTGGTTGTGCAGCAGGAACTGCAAGACCAGGAGCCATTGCTTCTTTAGGTGGCGAAAAAGTACCTGCTAATTTAACAACTGTTTTTGCAGGTGTAGAAAAAGAATCTACGCAAAAAGCAAGAGAGTTTATGATGCCTTTTCCTCCATCTTCACCAGCAATTGCTTTGTTTAAAGATGGTAATTTAGTACACATGTTAGAGCGTCATCACATTGAAGGAAGATCTGCACAAATGATTGCACAAAATTTAGCTGCTGCTTATAACGAGCATTGTTAATCCTATCCTAAATCCTTTCCAAAGAAAAGGACTTTAAAAATCCACGTTTAACTTCGTGGATTTTTTTATATTTAAATGAAAAAATATGGCTTCACAGTTTTCTACATACACAAAAGCAGAATTAGAGAAAAAATTAAAAAATCAAAAGAAGTTTGCCGTTATTAAAGGGTTTATAGTTCTGTTAATGGTTATTTTTGCTGTGGTTTCTACCATTGAAAACGGTGTATCCTTTCATACTTTTTTACCTTTATTTTTTGCACCAATGCTTTTTTTAATGATTTATGAAGCAAAAAAAATAAAACAAGAATTACTTTCCAGAAAATAACATGAACCAAGAACAAATTATCCAAAATACAATCGCTTTTGTAAAAGAAGAATTAAAAGACGCTGAAGGTGGACATGATTGGTTTCATATAGAACGTGTTTTTAGAAATGCTTTGCTGATATCAAGAGAAGAAAAAGTAGATGTTTTTGTGGTTTCTTTAGCAGCTTTGTTACATGATATTGCAGATCCAAAATTTCATAATGGTGATGAAAATTTAGGTCCTAAAATTGCAACCAAGTTTTTAATTGCACAAAAAGTTCCTAAAGAAATAGGAAAACATGTTGTAAAAATCATTAAAAATGTTTCTTTTAAAAACTCTTTAGAAGATAATTCTAATCAATTTACATCAAAAGAATTAGAAGTTGTGCAAGATGCAGATCGGTTAGATGCTATTGGCGCTATTGGTATTGCTCGTTGTTTTAATTATGGTGGTTTTAAAGATAGAGCTTTGTACGACCCAGAAATTATCCCCAATTTAACAATGACAAAAGCCGAATATAAGAAATCTACTGCACCAACTATCAATCATTTTTATGAAAAACTATTGTTGCTAAAAGATAAAATGAATACAGTTTCAGGTAAAAAAATTGCTGAAAGTAGGCATCAATTTATGGAAACCTATTTACAGCAATTTTATAATGAATGGAATGGGAAATTGTAAGGTTAGAAAACTCTAGAACTTTTTATTCTGTATGAGTTCTCGATACAATTTCGCAAAAAGGCGAAATCACTCGAACTGACATTTTTAAAGTATTCTAAAAGTTGTAAAGAAATCTTTAACTCTCGTTTGCTACTTCCAAAGCCGTAATTTTATATTCTAAAACTTCTAATTCTTGTCCAAATTCTATAATTTGTTCAACTGTTAAATCTTTACTTGAATTCACAAAATCTTTTAGCTGATTGCTCTTAAAATTGTAATATTCTAAAGCTTTATCTATTTTATTGTCTAATAATAATTCCATAATTTATTGTATTAAATCTTTTAATTCGCTTCTATATACAGAAGCACTTTTGCCTGTAAACTCTTTAAATAACTTGTTAAAGTGAGAAAAGTTATTAAAACCACATTCAAAACTGATGTCTGTAATACTCATTGTACTTTCTGCTAGCAATTTGGTAGCGTGTACAACTCTATATTCATTCACTAATTTTGTAAATGTTTTTCCTGTCGATTTTTTAAAGTATCTACAAAAAGCAGGAACAGTCATGCTTACTAATTCAGATACCTCATCTAAACTAATGTGATCTTTAAAATTATCGTTAATATGTTTGTAAACAACTTCAATCTTATTACTGTCTTGATGCGAACTTTCAAAAGCAAAACCATTTGCGTTTAATAATGTATAATCGTCTGTTGTAGCTAAATCATTTAAAATTTCTATAAAGGATGTAATTCTATTCGCCCCTTCTAATTCTATTAATTTTTCAATTTTAGCACCAATTCTTTGCTTAATTTCAATATTGAAACGAATTCCTTTTTTTGCACGCTCAAAAAGTGCATCAATGGCAGCCATTTCTGGAATTTTAAAAAATCCTTTACCTAAAAAATCTGGTAAAAACTGAATGAGCGTTTCAGAGCCATTGGTTGTTAATCGATCTAAATAACCAATATGTGGCAAATTAGAACCTATTAAAACTAATTGACTATTATTAAAGTAACTAATGTGATTGCCAATATGTCTTTTCCCTTTTCCTTTATTAACGTATACCAATTCTATTTCTGGGTGGAAATGCCAAAAAGGGGTATTTGTTTTTAAAAACTCTTCATGCTTTTTTAATAAAAAAGAACTTCCAAAATTTGGAGTAATTTTTTCAAGCGTTGGTTTTTTCTGTATCATGCTGCAAAAATACAACATTGTAAAATGACTATCTATATAAAATTATCACTTTTATATAGTATTTTAACTTAACATTGATTTAACACTAAAATAACTGTTAATTTAGCACATAAAATGACCAATTATGTTGTTTTCAGACCTTTATTTGTGTCCTAACTTTGCAGTGTAAAACAAAAGCAATGTCATCAACAAACAAAAGCATTGCTATTAATGAATAATAAAATTAGAAATAACTTAAAATTAAATAATATGAAAACAATTAAAAGAAAAGTATTTGTAGCAATCTTTATGTTAGTTACAATCGTGAATTTCGCAAACAACAATGATTTAAATACATTATTGAGTGCAGATAAAGTAAAAATAGTTTTTAATAATGCAAAAAAAGGAAATCAACTAGTTATTAAAGATGCTGATGGTACAATTCTTCATTCAGAAGAAATTAAAAAAGAAGGTACACTTGTAAAAACCTTTAATTTATCTGAATTGAAAAATGGAATTTACACCTTAGAATTAGAAAAAGATTTCCAAATTGTAGTAAAAACTATAAAAGTAGATAACAACAACGTAACTTTTTTAGAGGATGCTGAAAAATTAATTTTCAAACCACTTGTTAGAAACAAAGAAAACAAGTTAATGATTACTAAAATTGCTTTTGATGCTAAACCTCTACAAATTTCTATTTACTACAACAATGAAGTAATTTACTCTGAAACAATTGAAGGTGATGAAATTTTAAATAGAGTATATAGTTTAGATAAAAATTTAAAAGGAGATTACAAAGTAGTTTCTTACAACAATGGTAGAAGTTATGTAAACACTTTTAAACTATAAGAAATCCATTTCTATACAAATTCAAATCCAGTATGTGACGTCCTAAAAAAACCGTTACAAGATTAATAAATTAAAGGTAGTGATTTTTTATCACTGCCTTTTTTCTTTTTCTAAGATTTTCTTTTCTTTTTTTTTTGATCATGCATTTGTTTAGGAATCACTTACTCAAACTTATTCTAGTCTTATAAAATCTAATCTTTAATCTGGTTTTTATGTTTTCTAAATCTGTGGTGACAGTTTATTGTGATATGATATTTTCTTTTGGATTTGAATAGAAAATGATCTACTTTAAGTATTTTAAATAACATATCTCTTCCAACTTTAAGAAGTTTTAACTCATTTTCTAATAAACAATACAGTTTTCTAAAATCAATTTTTGAATTGTATATAAAATTTACCATATTTTTTAACCAAGTTCAAATCGTTGATTTTGCTTGAATTCCGCATTTATTTGTAACCTGTTGTGGAGTTAACAAACCCTGTTCAGTCTCTTGAACAATCAGTAATTTTAAACTTAAACTGCAATCTTTCTGAGTACGGTTTTTTCAATTTGAATCCATTTTTTTACAATGTTGACTGTAACACTATTTAGGACGAGACAATATAAAAATAAAAAAGCCTTATCAAAATTGATAAGGCTTTTTTGCTCCCCCTCTTGGACTCGAACCAAGGACCCTCTGATTAACAGTCAGATGCTCTAACCAACTGAGCTAAGGAGGAGTTTGCAACACAAAAATTGCTTTTTATGTTTAGCGAGTGCAAATATATATCTTTTTAAAATATACACAAAAGTTTTTTGAAAAAATTTAATAAAATTTTAAATGTTTATGTTAAAAATAAGCAATGCCATTGTTGCTAAAAATTGTATTTTTGTCTGATTATAACAATTATCAACAAAGTATAAGTTTTTATATGGATAAGTTTTCTTTTTTAAATGCAGCACACACAGGCTTTATAGCTGATTTATATGACCAATATTTAATTCACCCAGATTCAGTAGAGCCAAGTTGGCGAAGTTTTTTCCAAGGATATGATTTGGCAAACGAAAATTATTCTTTAAAAGACGAGGAAGTTTCTGTAGAAATTCCACAAGAAGTTAAAAAAGAGTTTTTAGTAGCAGATTTAATTAACGGCTATAGAACCCGAGGGCATTTATTCACAAAAACAAACCCTGTAAGAGATCGAAGACAATATCACCCAACTTTAGATTTAGAAACTTTTGGTTTATCAGATGATGATTTAGGGAGTTATTTTTCGGCAGGAGAAATTCTAGGACTAGGAAAAGTTACGTTATCTCAAATTATTAAGCACTTAAAAAACGTTTATTGTGATTCTATTGGTGTTGAGTATATGTACATGCGCAATCCTATAAAATTAAAATGGTGGCAAAATCGTTTAAACGAGAATGAAAACCATCCAAAATACTCTACAGATGCTAAGAAGTATATTCTTAAAAAATTAAATCAGGCTGTAACTTTTGAGAGTTTTTTACAAACCAAATACGTTGGTCAAAAAAGATTTTCTTTAGAAGGTGGAGAAACCCTAATTCCTGGAATTAGTGTTATGTTAAGAGATGCTGCAGAATTGTATGGTGTAAAAGAATGTGTTTTAGGAATGGCTCACAGAGGGCGTCTAAACACATTAGTAAACATCTTTAAAAAACCCGTTAGAGATTTATTTAGCGAGTTTGAAGGTAAAGATTTTGAAGATGAAGATATAGATGGTGATGTAAAATATCATTTGGGTTTAACGTTAAGTAAAACCTACAGAGATGGCAACGAAATTAAAATGAATTTAGTGCCAAATCCATCGCATTTAGAAACGGTTGCAGCTGTTGCAGAAGGAATTACAAGAGCTAAAATCGACAGAAAATATGATGGTGATGAAAGTAAAATTTTACCAATAGTTATTCATGGAGATGCAGCAATTGCTGGGCAAGGAATTGCCTATGAAATTGTTCAAATGGCAAAATTGAATGGTTATAAAACTGGAGGAACTATACATATTGTTGTAAATAATCAAATTGGTTTTACCACAAATTATTTAGATGCACGTTCAAGTACCTATTGTACAGACGTTGCAAAAGTAACCTTATCACCTGTTTTACATGTAAATGCAGATGATACAGAGGCTGTATGTCATGCAATGCAAATGGCGTTAGAATTTAGAATGAAGTTTAAAACCGATATTTTTATTGATTTATTAGGCTATAGAAAATATGGACATAATGAAGGTGATGAACCTCGTTTTACACAACCAAAATTATACAAAGCAATTTCTAAACATAAAAATCCAAAAGAAATTTATGCAGCAAAATTGTTAGAAGAGCAATCTATAAGTGCTTCTTTTGTTGATGAAATTACAGAAGAATTCAAAGGAATGTTGGAAACAGAATTCGACAATTCTAAAAAAGATAAAAACTCTAAAGTAGAAGAGTTTATGGAATCTACTTGGAAAGGTTTTGAACGCCAAGACCAAGTAGCTATGTTAAAATCTCTTGATACGACATATACTGTAGATGGTTTAAAAAACATCGCAAAAGTAGTTTCAACAGTTCCTGAAGGTGCCAATTTTGTAAGAAAAGCAGAACGTATTTTACAAGGAAGAGCTAAAATGGCATTCGAAACAAATCAACTTGATTGGGGAATGGCAGAGAATTTAGCTTATGGTTCTTTAATGGAAGAAGGTTTTCATGTACGTATTTCTGGGCAAGATGTAGAAAGAGGAACATTCTCTCACAGACATGCTATTTTGCGTGATGAAGTCACAGAAGAAAGAATCAATCTACTGAATTTAAATCCAAAATCGGAAGGACAAATGACGATTTACAACTCGTTATTATCTGAATATGCAGTTTTAGGATTTGATTATGGATATGCAATGGCAAATCCAAATACCTTAACAATTTGGGAAGCACAGTTTGGAGATTTTTCTAACGGAGCTCAAATTATGTTCGACCAATATATTTCTGCTGCAGAAGACAAATGGAAAGCACAAAACGGAATTGTAGTTCTTTTACCTCATGGTTATGAAGGCCAGGGTTCTGAGCATTCATCTGCAAGAATAGAACGTTATTTACAATTATGTGCAGAAGACAATATGTCTGTTGCCAATTGTACAACTCCTGCAAATTTCTTTCACTTGTTGCGTCGTCAAATGAAACGCGATTATAGAAAACCATTAATTGTATTTACACCAAAGAGTTTATTACGTCATCCTAAAGTAATTAATTCTATAGAAGAATTGGCAAATGGCGAATTCCAAGAAGTAATTGATGATACTTTAAACCCAAAAAACGTTAAGAAAATGGTTTTTTGTATGGGTAAATTCTATTATGATTTATTAGAAGAAAGAGAAAATTTAAACAGAGATGATATTGCTTTGATAAGAATTGAGCAATTATTCCCTTTACATAAAGAGAAAATTCAAGCAGTAATTGATAGATATCCAAATATCGAAGAATATATTTGGGCACAAGAAGAACCAAGAAATATGGGTGCTTGGAGTTATATGTTGCAACGTTTTGAATTGGTAAAATTAACGGTACGTTCAAGAAAATATTATGCAGTTCCTGCAGCAGGTTCTAGTACAAGGTTTAAAAAACGTCACAGAGCAGTTATTGACAGTGTTTTTAATGATGAAATAAATTAGCGTGAAAAAAAAGTTCTTTATTTTATTGCTATTAACTTCTATGTTTTCGTTTTCTCAAAAAGAAAAAGCGAATTATAAAAAGGTTTCAAATATATTTGCAAACAATTATAATAAAGGTGATTATGATGCAATTTTTGATATGTTTGATGCAAATATGCAAATGGCATTGCCAAAAGAAAGAACAATTACATTTTTTCAAAAAAATGTTGCACCTAATGGAAAAATAGAAAAACTAGCGTTTTCTGATTTAAAATTAGAAGCGCATATTTATAAAGCAACTTTTGAAAAAGGTGTTTTTGAATTATTAATTTCTTTAGGAACTGATCATAAGATAAACGGTTTTTATTTAAAACCATTTATTCCAAAAGATTTGCCAGTTTTAGAGAAAAATAGTACAAAAATGATTTTGCCATTTCATGAAGAATGGACTGTAAGTTGGGGAGGTGTTTCTGTAGAAGATAATTATCATGTAAATTATCATAATCAGAAATATGCGTACGATTTGTTAATGACAAAAGAAGGCAAAACGTATAATGGTGATGCAAAAAAGAATGAAAATTATTACGTTTTTGGCAAAGAAATAATTGCGCCTTGTGATGCAACTGTTGTTAACGTAATAAAAGGAGTAAAAGATAATGTGCCAGGTGAATTTAATCCTGAACAAGTAACAGGAAACACAGTTGTTTTAAAAACAGCAAATAACGAGTTTATTTTGTTTGCTCATTTTAAAGAAAATTCGATTGTAGTTGAAGAAAATCAACAAATAAAACAAGGAGATTTGTTAGGTTTGTGTGGCAATTCTGGGAATTCGTCTGAACCACATTTGCATTTGAGTCTTCAAAATGTTGCTGATATGAATATAGCAACTGGAGCAAAGTTGTTTTTTGAGAATATAAAAGTAAACGGAAGTGTAAAAGAAAATTACATTCCTGTTAAAAATGATAAAGTTCAAAATACAAATCTATAGTTTGTATTTTTAAAAGTAAGAGTGAGCGCGTTAAGGATTGAAACGACATCCTTTTTATTTTTATAGCTTAATAAGCAATAAGTTTGTTAAGTATGAGATTGCCACAGTTTACAAAAAAGTAAACTTCGCAAAGACAAAAAAATAAAAAGATACAGTGGAAAGCCTGTTAAAACGCCCAAAAAAAGATAAAATACCTACAAGGTTTTGGAAACCTTGCAGGATAAAACAGAAAATTAAACAATAGATGCTAAAATAAGTTTAGCATTAGCAAAACAAGAAACCATGAGTGTTTTAGAAATGAAAGTTCCTTCTCCAGGAGAATCGATTACAGAAGTAGAAATTGCAACTTGGCTAGTTGAAGATGGAGATTATGTAGAGAAAGATCAACCGATTGCAGAAGTAGATTCTGACAAAGCAACGTTAGAATTGCCTGCAGAAGAAAGTGGAATTATTACACTAAAAGCAGAAGAAGGTGATGCTGTTGCTGTTGGAGCTGTGGTTTGTTTAATAGACACAAGTGTTGCAAAACCAAGTGGAGATTCAAAATCTGATGCAAAAGAGGAAGAAAAACCAACCAAAGAAGCACCAACTAAAGAAGAAAAAGTTTCGCCTGCTGTAGAGAAAAAAGAATCGTATGCATCTGGAACTGCTTCACCTGCTGCAAAAAAGGTTTTAGCAGAAAAAGGAATTGATTCAAAATCTGTAAAAGGAACAGGAAAAGATGGTAGAATTACCAAAGATGATGCTGTAAACGCAGTACCATCTATGGGAACGCAACCTGCAAATGGTTCTAGAAATACAGAGCGCAAAAAAATGTCTATGTTACGTAGAAAAGTAGCAGAACGTTTAGTAGCTGTTAAAAATGAAACTGCCATGTTAACTACTTTTAACGAAGTAAACATGCAGCCAATTTTCGATTTACGTGCAGAATATAAAGAGGCTTTTAAATCGAAACACGGAGTTGGTTTAGGATTTATGTCTTTCTTTACATTGGCAGTTGTAAGAGCTTTAAAAATGTATCCTGATGTAAATTCTATGATTGATGGAGATTATCAAATAAAGCAAGATTTTCAAGATATTTCTATTGCAGTTTCTGGGCCAAAAGGTTTAATGGTTCCTGTAATTAGAAACGCAGAAAACTTATCTTTTAGAGGAGTTGAAAGCGAAGTAAAACGTTTGGCTTTAAGAGCTAGAGATGGGCAAATTACTGTTGACGAAATGACTGGTGGAACATTCACTATTACAAATGGTGGTGTGTTTGGTTCTATGTTGTCTACGCCAATTATCAATCCTCCACAAAGTGGAATTTTAGGAATGCACAACATTGTAAACAGACCCATGGCTGTAAATGGTGGTATTGTAATTCAACCAATTATGTATGTAGCACTTTCTTACGATCACAGAATTGTAGATGGTAGAGAATCTGTTGGGTTTTTAGTAGCTGTTAAAGAAGCTTTAGAAAATCCTGTAGAATTGTTAATGGATAATAATGCTGAAAGAGCTTTAGAAATGTAAATAATACTTCACATATACGAAATAGAAAAAATCCCAAGCAGAAGCTTGGGGTTTTTAGGTTAAATAAAAATATTTTTTTACAATTTAAAATTACAATTAAGTGAAAACAATTAATATAAGTCTGCTATTTTTTTCTTTATGCTTTTTAAATATAAACGCTCAAGAGAAATTAAATGAGAATAAAAATCCTTTAAAGATTAAATTTTTAGCTGGTGGAGCTTTAGAGTTTGGAGGAGATAGTGTAGCTGAAATTTATTTTGAAGATGATACAGATCAATCTGTAAATGCAGGGCAAGGTGCTAGTATTTTTGCTGGAGGAGAAATATTTTTTACAGAATCTGAAAAATTTTCTTTGAGAGCTACTATCGGCTTTAAATATGTAACAACAAAAGCCACCAATTATAATATTACGTTAACAAGATTTCCTATTGATATATCTGCAAATTATAGATTTGCAAAAGATTTTAGATTTGCATTGGGTACAGTAACGCATCAAAATATAAAGTTTAATTCAGATGGCTTAATAGGAAACGAAAAATTTTCAGGCAATTTAGGTGGTAAAGTTGAAATTGCTTACAAATGGATTGGATTGAGCTTTACAACTATGAATTATACAGATTCACAAAATCAAGTGTATAATGCAAATGCCTTTGGAGTTACTTTAAGTAGCAGTGATTTGTTTTAAAACGTTACAATTTAAAAAATGCAAAAACCTTTTTGAGAAATCAAGAAGGTTTTTTTATTTGAAGCTATTTCCAGCTTTCAGCACTCGCTTTTTTTGCTTGAAAAAAGCAAAAAAGAGCTCAAACAGATGCTTCAATCTGGGCTAGACTTGTTTGCTGGCTTTAGGCTTCTTTAAATTTTGTAAATTGCTATTACAAAATCTATATAAGATGAAAGTTACTGCCAAAAAAAACGAACAAGTTGCAAATATGATTTTTGCATCTATTTATCCACATTACTTAAATAGAATAGAAAAAAATGGTAGAACTAAAGAGGAGTTTCATCAAGTGATTGAATGGCTTACTGGTTTTAATGAAAACAAACTACAATCACTTATCGAAGAAAAAGTAACGTTTAGAACATTCTTTGAGAGAGCAAAATACCATCCGAATGCACATTTGATTAAAGGAGTCGTTTGCGGTTATCGAATTGAAGAAATAGAAGACGAATTTGAAACCTATAAACGATGCAGACAATTAGAAAAACTTATTGATGAATTGGCAAAAGGTAGAAAAATGGAAAAGATTTTACGTTCTTAAGATTTTCACTTGTAAATAAAACTTAAACCTTTAATTGGAAGTTTTGCTTTTAAAAAGTTTTATTTAAAGGATAATAGCAATATAAAATTTATTATTTAATAAGTTGGCTATAAAACAAGAATGAAAATATAAAAACTAAATAATAAATTTAAATTTTATATATTTAAAAATCTCAAAAACAGAAATATTTCACCTTAAAATCACTGATTTAAAAGATATTATGGAAAATACATTTAGCGGTTTAATTAGTTTCATGATTGTATTACTAATCCTATTTTTTCTTTGGTTTGTCCCAATTTGGTATGGTTTAAAATGGGCAAAAATTAAAAAAGTCTCTAAACTTTGGATGCTTTTTGGAATTCATCCAGTGACTGGTTGGATTGCATATTTAATCTTGAGATATGGAATTGAACCAAGAAAACATTGTGATAAATGTAAAGAATCTATAAAGATTGAAGCCGAAATCTGTCGTTATTGTGGTAATCAAATGAGCAAAGAAGAAATAAATTTTGCAATAAAAGAATTTGAAGAAAGAAAAAATAACAGAATCATGGAATAACTAATGACAGTAATTTACTAAATCAATTCATTCCTCAATTAATAAAACTTGGCTGAATTTATAACTAATATTAGACTGTAAATTTGGTATAAAAAAAATGAAAATTAAATAATAATTTTCAAACCGAAAAAAATACCATAATCAATATCCCTAAATAGAATTAAGCTCATTTTTTAAATTATACAAACTCCACTTTATTAAACCTTACTTTATGATCTATTCAAGAAAATAACGTTTTACCATAACTACTTTGTTAAAATAATTTTTAATTATTTACCTTGCATCAAAAAGAAAAATGCAAACAAATCCTGAATTAGAACTTGCCTTAAATTTTATCGAAAAAACCGATAGAAACCTTTTTATCACAGGAAAAGCAGGTACAGGAAAAACAACTTTTTTACATCAAATTAAAAATGAATCTTTAAAAAGAATGGTAATTGTTGCTCCAACAGGAGTTGCAGCCATTAATGCAAAAGGTGTAACCATTCACTCTTTTTTTCAAATGCCTTTTGGGCCAATTTTACCAAATCAGCCTCCAAATAGCCAACAAAGACGTTTCTCTAAAACGAAAATTGATATTATAAAATCGCTAGATTTAGTAATTATCGATGAAATTTCTATGGTTCGTGCAGATTTACTGGATGGAATTGACCAAGTAATGCGTCGTTATAAAAACCGAAATAAAGTTTTTGGTGGCGCACAAGTTTTAATGATTGGAGATTTGCAACAATTAGCGCCAGTTGTAAGACCAAATGAATGGAGTTTATTACAAGCTCATTATGAAACTGTCTATTTTTTTAGTTCAAAAGCATTTCAAGAAGCCAATGTAGTTTCTATTGAATTAAAACATATTTATCGTCAGAAAAATGAAGATTTTATCAAAATTTTAAATGAAGTAAGAAACGATACATTATCAACTGAATCTGCCGAAATTTTAAATAGAAATTACAATCCGTCTTTTTCACCAAGCAAAGAAGAAGGATTTATCACGTTAACAACACACAATAATAGAGCCAATTTAATTAACAATTCTGAGCTAAATAAATTAAAAGATAAGAGTGTTTTTTTTAAGGCAGAAATTTCTGGAAAGTTTAGCGAAAACTCGTTTCCTAATGATGAAAAATTAGAATTAAAATTAGGAGCGCAAGTCATGTTCATCAAAAATGATTCATCACAAGAAAAAAGATATTTTAACGGAAAAATAGGTATCATTACAAAAATTGCTAAAGATTCTGTGACTGTAAAATGTCCAAATGATGAAGATGAAATTGTTACAGAAAGAGAAACATGGTCTAACATTAATTACTCCATTAACGAGGAAACTAAAGCCATTAAAGAAGAATTAATTGGTGCTTTTACACAAATTCCCTTGCGTTTGGCTTGGGCAATTACTATTCATAAAAGTCAAGGTTTAACATTCGAAAAAGCCATTATAGATGCTGAGGCTTCTTTTGCTCATGGGCAAACGTATGTGGCTTTGAGTAGATGTACATCTTTAGAAGGTTTGGTGTTAAAAACTAAGATTACAAGCAATGCCATTATCAACGATAAAACAGTAAGTATTTTTAATGAAAGTGTGGAGGAAAATCATCCTGATGAATCGATTTTAAACGAATCCGAAAAACATTTTCAATTAAATTTAATCATAGAATTGTTAGATTATCAGCCATTTTTATATCCAATAACTCGCTTAATTGATATTTTTTATAAAAATCAAACCAGTATAAAAGGAGATGTAATTGATCATTTACAAACCATAAAAGATGATGGAATTGTAGCTTTAATGAAAGTTTCTAACGGATTTAAAAATCAACTTTTACAGCTTTCTGATGCCAATATTTTACCAGAAAATAGTTCTCAGATTCAAGAGCGTTTCACAAAAGCAGTTGATTATTTTTTGAATCAAACTAAGAATAATATCGAAAAACCTTTAGATGCAATTCAGTTTTCTACAGATAATAAAGCAGTAAAAGCAGATTTTTCAAAACAATTTGATTCCCTTCAAGAAAAATTAGAAGAAAAACTATTTGCCTTGCAAAAAATGACAAATGGTTTTAAAACGAAAGATTATTTAGAAGTAAGAGCAAAATCAGTTTTACAAAAAACAGCACCAAAAAAGAAGAAAAAATCGGTAGCTTCAAAACGTGATCCTATTTTGGCTTTAAAATTACGTGAATTAAGAGATGAAATTCGAATTGCAGAAAACATTGCTGCTTTTCAAATTTTTACACAAGAATCTTTGTACGCCATGTGTGACCAATTGCCAAGAACAGAAAAAGAATTACTGGCAATTGCAGGTATGGGAAAAACCAGAGTTGCTAAATATGGAGAAGAAATTTTGGAAGCCATTAACGATTATTGTGATAAAAACGGAATTAATAAACTTAATGAGCAAAAAAAGGAAGATAAAAAATCGACCAAACAAATTACGTTAGAGTTGTTTAAAGCTGGTTTATCTATCAAAGAAATTGCCAAAGAAAGAAGCTTAACTGCTGGAACTATCGAAAATCATTTAGCAAGTTTTATTCCTTCTGGGGACGTTGATGTTTTAGAATTGATGGATATAAAACGTTATAAAAAAATTAGAAACGAAATAGAAGAAGTTGGCGACACAAAAGGCTTAACAGCATTAAAAGAAAAAGTAGATGCAAGCTTTACTTATATGGAATTGAAAATGGTTTTAATGTCTATGGAGCTTTAAGTTGATGCAATCTTATCTTACAATTACACGTTTACACAATTCAACACTTACACAATTTATAAAATGATTTCAGTAGAAGAAGCATTAGCATTCGTTTTAAATTCAACTCAAAATTTTGGGATTGAAGAAATTCCGTTTATAAAATCGGTTGGTAGAATTTTAAAAGAAGAAATTGTGGCTGATAGAGATTTCCCTCCTTTTAACAGAGTTGCTATGGATGGAATTGCCATTGATTATAATGAATTTAGTTCTCGACTACGCTCGAACAGACATTTGAGTTTTGAGATAGAAGGAATTCAAGCTGCAGGAAGTGAACAAATTACGCTCAAAAACAAAGAAAATTGCATTGAAGTAATGACAGGTGCTGTGTTGCCAAACAACGCAAATACAGTTATTAGATACGAAGATGTAACTATTGAAAATGGATTTGCAACCATTACTATTGATGCAATTAATGAGCATCAAAATATACATCAAAAAGGGAAAGATGGGAAAGTTGATGATGTATTAATTACAGAAAACACAAAAATTTCAGCAGCAGAAATAGGTGTTTTGGCAACAGTTGGTAAATCGTTTGTAAAGGTTGCAAAACAACCAAAAGTGATGATTATTTCTACAGGTGATGAATTGGTTGGTGTTGATGAAATCCCTTTGGAACATCAAATAAGAAGAAGCAATGTTTTTACGCTGATTTCTTTGTTAGAAAGACTAAATATTCCTTCAGAAACCGATCATATTACAGATGATAAACCTGTTTTAAAATCAAAAATAAAAACTTATTTACAAGAATATGATGTGTTGCTTTTTAGTGGTGCAGTTAGCAAAGGGAAATTCGATTTTTTACCAGAAGTTTTTGAGGAATTAGGAATTGAAAAACTCTTTCATAAAGTTGCTCAAAGACCAGGAAAACCTTTTTGGTTTGGAAAAACAACTAATTGTAATGTGTTCGGATTTCCAGGGAATCCTATTTCGACTTTTGTAAATTGTTTGGCATATTTTTATCCTTGGTATTACAAATCAATAAATTTAAAAGTTGAAGAAGAAACTGCAACTTTAGCAGAAAACGTTACTTTTAAACCTGATTTGGTTTACTTTTTACAAGTAAAGTTAGCAAGTAAAAATGGTAATTTAATGGCAACTCCAATTCAAGGAAATGGTTCTGGAGATTTAGCCAGTTTGGTAAATGCAGATGCTTTTATTCAGTTGCCAAGTAGTAAAAGTGAGTTTCAAAGTGGAGAGGTTTTTAAGATAATAAGATATAGATAATTTTGAGAAAAATAACTATTATTTGCTTTGTCATATTCTTGAGTTGTGCAAAACAAGACAAAACATTGTTAATTAATGTTGATTGTAAGAATCATATTTTAATTAATAAAAAAAAGTTAAGTTTTGAACAAACAAAAAAAGCAATAAACCTACATAATTCAAAATTTGGTTCGAATGCCAAGTTTAAATTTGAAGTTTGCAAACAAACAAGTGTTAAAGTATTAGTGGAACTTAAAAATTTAATTAAAAAAGATGAGTGATTTTAGTCATATAAATTCCAAGAACAATCCTAAAATGGTAAACGTTTCTGATAAGAAAGTTACCAAAAGAATAGCTATTGCAAAAGCAACGATGTTTTTAGGAGAAGAAGTGATTTCTCAATTTACGAATAATGAATTAACCACTATAAAAGGGCCTGTTTTTCAAACAGCAATTATTGCTGGAATTCAAGCTGTAAAAAAGACCTCAGAATTAATTCCTATGTGTCATCCATTATTAATTAATGGTGTTGATATTGATATTAATATCATAGATTTAGAACATATAGAAGTGTTTTGTAAAGTTACTATTGAAGGAAAAACGGGTGTAGAAATGGAAGCTTTAACTGGCGCAAATATAACTTGTTTAACTATTTACGATATGTGCAAAAGTATCAGTCAACAAATGATGATTAAAGAAGTAAAATTAGTAGAAAAAACTGGAGGAAAATCTGATATAAAAAGCCCATCTTAATCTTCCCAAAGGGAAGAAATACTCATGATAAATTATGTTAAAAGAGTTAGATAGTTAATTAAAATAAAAAAGAATACTTAAAAGTAAAGGTAGTTAACAGTGAGAAAAGTCCTTCCCTTTGGGAAGGATTTAGGATGGGTATCCCATCTTAATCTTCCCAAAGGGAAGAAATACTCATGTGTTATCTTTGTTTTAAAATGATAACATTTAGTATTGTCTTTTCGATTAAAAGGAGAAATAAAATTGAATAGTTTTATAAGTACATTAAAATAAACAAATAGTATTTTGAAAACACACACAAAACATACAAATTTAGAAAGGAGAAATAATGATAATTTTGCACCTAATGAAATATCCATTTTAGGAACAAATTGCACTATTATTTCTGATTTAGTGCAACAAGTTTCTCAAAAATTATCAAACTATAAATTAGCGTATTTTGATGCTTCTCATGCAAAAAACGTTTCAGAAAATATGTTGTCTGAATATGTTTTTCATCATGAAGGAAATTTACAAATTACGACTTCTGGAAACGTAAATAAGTTTCAACAACGTTTAGATTTTGCGCAATTTGATTATGTTTTTATCAATGGAAATCATTATGAAGGAGCAAAACAAATTTTAGTTTTAGATGAAGCCAAACAAGCTTCAGTATTCAAAAGATTAGAGCAATTAAATCGCATTCAGTTTATCATAAAACTAAAAAAAGAAACTGAATTTTTTGATTTTTTGGTTGAGAAATATCCAACAATAAAAAATAAAATCTGTTATACCATTGATGAAGTTGATAAAATTGCAAATCACATTGATAATTTAATTCAAGAAAAGATTGCGCCTATAAAAGGGTTGGTTTTGGTTGGTGGAAAAAGTACAAGAATGGGAACAGACAAATCTGAACTCAATTATTTTGGTAAACCACAAAAAGAATATGCAAAAGAATTGTTGGAAGAAAACAATTTAGAAACGTTTTATTCAGTTCAAAACGCGTCAGAAATAGAAAATGAAATTTCAGATAAGTTTTTGAATTTAGGACCTTTTGGCGGAATTTGTTCTGCGTTTCAAAAAGACCCAAATTCAGCCTGGTTTGTTTTGGCAACAGATGTTCCTTTTGTGGATGATGAAGTTATTCAGTTGTTGTTAAAACATAGAAATCCAAGTAAATCAGCAACAGCAATTAAAGGAAAAAGCAAGGAATTTATAGAACCTTTAATTACTATTTACGAGCCAAAAGCGTATCCTATTTTATTGCAATATTTAGCTCAAGGGTATTCTTGTCCACGTAAAATGTTAATTAATTCGGATGTTAAAATTGTTGAGATTGATGATGATTTTATCAGAAATATAAATACTCCTGAAGAATTTGAAAGTGCTAAAAAGGAGATAAATGAGTAATCGAAAATAAGAATAACACACAGTTTTATCTTTTCGACTTTAGGAGAAATCACATAAAATAGCTAACATAAGATTGAGGTAATTATGAGATTTCTCAATCGCCAAAAAAGGCTCATTTAGAAATGACAAAATCAAGAAAATTCTGAAACGAATTCAGCATAATAATGAAACCAACAAAAAATCAACTTTTTAAACGTCAAATTACTTTATCAGAAATTGGTGAAGTTGGGCAACAAAAACTACAAAACGCTTCTGTTTTAGTAGTTGGTTGTGGAGGTTTAGGAAGTCCGATTGCTGTATATTTGGCTGCAAGTGGCATTGGCAAAATTCATTTGGTAGATTTTGATACAGTTGATATTACCAATTTACACAGACAGGTTTTTTTTAGTTTGGAGGATATTGGCAAATCTAAAGCAGAAGTTTTATCGACCTTTATAAAAAAAAGAGCACCTTTTACAGAAGTAAACTTTACCAACAAACCAATTACAAAAGACAATGTTTTTGAATTGATAGAATGTGTAGATATTGTTGTGGATGGAACAGATTCTTTACCCACAAAATATTTGTTAAACGATGCTTGTGTCATCAAAAATAAACCATTTGTTTACGGTTCTTTATATAAGTTTGATGGCTATGTTGCCACTTTTAATGTATTGCAAAAAGATGAAACTTATTCCACAAATTTAAGAGATGCGTTTCCAGAAATGGCTTCAGATATTCCTAATTGTGAAGAAGCTGGAACTTTAAACTCTATTGTAGGTATGATTGCCACACAACAAGTAAATGAAGTTTTAAAACTGGTTACAGGCGTTGGAAAACCATTAACAAATCAGCTACGTATATATAATGCATTGCAAAATCAAGAGTTAAAAATGAAGCTAAAACCCACAGTTTTAAAAGATAAAATTGCTAAAATATTTAAAGTTCAAACGTATGTTGATGCAGCTTGTGCAGGTCAAAATCCTGATTGGCAAATATCCGCTGCAACACTAAAGCAACAATTAGCAGATATAAAAACTTCTAAAAGCCTTGAAATTATTGCAGTTTTGAATAATTTAAAACTGCCTTTTGAGGTAAATCAGACCATTCATATCAATACATTTGATGCCGAAAAAATTGAAATTGATGAAAGCAAAACCTATGTTATGGTTTGCCAAAGAGGTTTGAATAGTTACAGAGCTACAGAAAGGTTAAAAAAGAAATACCCAAATTTAAAAGTCTTAAATTTGACGGGTGGAATTTCTAGCTACAAATAAATTACATGATAAATCCAAAGGATTTTTATATTTCAAATAAAGCGAATCTTGAAAAAGAAGCCTCAATTCTTAAAAGAAAACTAATTAATTTAGGAATTTTTAGATTTGCTGTTTTTTTTGTTACCTCTGTTTTAATTTACCTCAATTTTGGGGATTATCCAGATGTTTTTATCATCGCTTTTTTAGGCTTTTTGCTGTTTTCTATTTTTGTTGTGAAATTCATCAACCTAAAAAGAGAAAAGGCTATTATTGATGCAAAAATTAAAATCAATAAAACAGAAATCAAAGTTTTAAATCGTGATTTTCATCATTTAAAAGATGGGAAAGAGTTTATAAATCCTACTCATTTTTATAGCAATGATATTGATTTGTTTGGTGTTGGTTCGTTTTTTCAATATGTAAATAGAACCTCTACTATTGATGGAAAAGCTACTTTAGCAAATATTTTTACAGAAAATGAAATTGAAGGAATTTTAGAAAAACAAAACGCAATTAACGAACTTTCTGAAAAAATAAAATGGCGTCAACATTTTTCTGCTTTGGCTAATTTAGTGAGGGTAAAAAATAAAACAGGCTTAATATCAAATTGGATTATAAACTACAAATCCGTTTTCCCTAGCTTTTTATCTACACTTCAAATTATATTTTCAGCTATTTCCATAGCTTTGATTGGTTTGATTTCTTTTGGATTTATTTCCTTCAATTATATAGTAATTTGGTTTTTTGTTGGGTTATTTATTACAGGCCATTTTTTAAAAAAAACAAACAATTTATATACAGAAACAGATACTATCAGAGACACTTTTAAACAATATCATCAATTACTGAATGAAATTGAAAATGAAGAATTTACTGCTAAAAATTTAGTAAAACATCAAAAAATAATACAGTCAGCAAACAAAAAAGCGTCTAAAATTTTTAAAGAGTTTTCTAAAATTTTAGACGCCTTTGATCAACGAAGTAATATAATTATTTCGGTTGTTGGAAATGGGTTATTTCTATTAGAAATTTATAACGCACGTAAAGTAGAAAAATGGATTGAAAGCTATAAAAATACTGTAGAAAAGTGGTTTGATGTTGTTGCTTATTTTGATGCTCAAAACTCATTAGCAAACTTTAAATTTAATCATCCAAAATTTATTTTTCCAGAAATATTAAATGAAAAAGAGGTTATAAAATCGACCAATTTAGGACATCCTTTATTGAAGGTGGATAAAAGAGTTGATAATGATTTTATAATTGACGATGAGCAGTTTTTTATAGTTACTGGGGCAAATATGGCTGGGAAAAGTACGTTTTTAAGAACGGTTTCATTATCCATTGTAATAGCAAATTGTGGATTGCCTGTCTGTGCTGAAAGTTTTACATATTCGCCTATAAAATTAATTACCAGTATGCGAACTACAGATTCTTTAACGGAAGATGAATCGTATTTTTATTCGGAATTAAAACGTTTAAAATTTATTGTTGATGAAATAAAAGACAATCATTATTTTATAATTCTAGATGAAATTTTAAAGGGAACCAACAGCAAAGACAAAGCAATTGGCTCTAAAAAGTTTGTTGAAAAACTCACAAAATCAAAATCCACAGGAATTATAGCTACACATGATGTGAGTTTGTGCGAATTAGAAAACGAATTCCCAACCATTAAAAACTACTATTTTGATGCAGAAATTATCAACAACGAATTGCATTTTGATTATACATTAAAAAACGGAATTTGTAAAAATATGAACGCTTCTTTTTTATTACAAAAAATGGAGATTGTTTAGAGATATCTAAAAGAAAAAGTTCCTAACTAGGCACTTTCAGAATTAAATAAACACTTGTTTATCAGTTAAATAAGTTGTATTTTAGATAAACCAAACCCCGTAAATAGGCAAAAAGCCTAAAAAACGGGGTTTTTCTTTTTTACAAATATGAAAATACGAAGAATTTCTGACTTCCAGTACTCTTTTTCTTTTTTATCCTCTACAGAGGAATTAGAAAAATTCAAAGCACGTTTTTTAATGTCTGATTTAGGTAAAATTTACAGTGCAATTCCTTGGAAAAATTTAGTCAAATCATTTAAAATTACAGAAGCTATCAAAGGACCAGACTGTATTTTTAGCCCTCAAGGAAAATTAGGTTTAATGTTTTTAAAACATTATGCTTGTTGTTCTGATAAGCGTTTGATTGAGCAGTTGAATTCCAATTATAATTATCAGTTTTTTTGTGGTATTTATTTAGGATTTGATACCCTTGAAAACTATAAAATAGTGAGTCAAATACGTTGCGAATTAGCTGCTGATTTAAACATTAGTTCAACAGAAAAAATACTATTTAATTATTGGAGTAAATATATTGATGAACAAGAAAAAGCAACAACAGATGCCACTTGTTATGAGAGTGAAGTTCGCTATCCAACAGATCAAAAACTATTGAAAGAATCTGTTGACTGGTGCTATAAACAAATGAAGATAATTTGTAAATCTTTAGGTGTAAAACTTCCTAGAACCAAATACTTGAAATGGTCAAAAAGATATGTTGGTTATAGTAAAATGCGAAGAAAAACAACAAAGAAAAGAACCTCCATAACAAGAGCTTTTTTAAAACTATTACGCAAATTATTAGCGGAGATTAAAACTCTTGAAAAACAACATTATTTTACAATGCCAAATCGTTTTTATAAAACACTAAATACAGTAAAAAAAATATTCTCACAACAGTATTTACTGTTTGAGAAAGGAGAAAAACCAAAGAATAGAATCGTAAGCATAAGCAAAGATTACTTACGTCCAATAGTGAGAGGAAAAGAGATAAAAAAAGTAGAATTTGGGGCAAAAGTAAACAAACTTCAAATTGATGGAATTAACTTTATACAGAAAATAAGTTTTGATAACTTTAATGAAGGGACACAATTTAAAAATACAGTTTATAAGGCACAAGGATTAACCAATAGGAAAATTAAAATACTTGGTGCAGATGCTATTTATGCAACGAATAAGAACAGAGTTTTTGCAACTTCAAACCATATACAAACAGACTTCAAACCTAAAGGAAGACCTTCAAAGCATCATAAAGAGCAAAAAAAGCTCAAAAAAATGATTACCAAAGAAAGAGCTTCTAGATTAGAGGGGGGTTTTGGTAAAGAAAAGGAACATTATCATCTAAAAAAGATAAAAGCGAAAACCAAACCAACAGAAATACTTTGGATATTCTTTGGTATTCATACTGCAAATTGCCTTGAAATTGGCAGAAGAATGCAAAATCAAATTTTACAAAAAGTAGCCTAAATTTTTAAAATAAAAATTAAAAACACAGGATAACTATGCAATAAGGTTACTGCGAAACATAAAAAAGGTATATAAATTAAAAAAGTGATAGAAAATTATAATTTTCTATCACTTTTTTAAAATAATTTTCAAAAAATTAAACTACTTCTGAAAGTGCCTAACTATTCAACGATTTTAAATAGTTAGGAACTTTTTTAATATTATTATTTTAATGTGTAACTTTTAATTATGCAGGTAACATCCATTTGAACTGAAATTGTGTATCAGGCACTTTAATTCTTTCTGTAATTCGATACATTCTATCTGGCAATTTCATTAAATAATCTCTTGCTTTTTCTGCTTCTGGTGTGAGATTTGTAATTTTATCTATTTCCCAAGTTTCTGTTAGTTTCTTTAAAATATCAACATAATCAAAACCAGTATAAACACCTATTCTTTGTGCTACTGTAGAGAAATCATCAAACAAACTCCCTTTTTCTCCAAAAGATTCTCTTAAATGCATAGCTGGCATCACAATTTTATGTTTCATCATATGTTGAAAAGCCAACATCATTTCAGAAGCATCAATTTTAAAAATTTCTTTTACAAAATGTGCATATGCTTGGTGATGGCGCATTTCATCTCCTGCAATAATTTTAGACATTTTAGCCAATGCTTTGTGCCCTTTTTTTCTTGCGATTTTTGCTACATTATTGTGAGAGACATAAGTTGCCAATTCTTGGAAACTAGTGTATACAAAGTTTTTATATGGATCTGTAGATGTACCAATATCAAAACCGTCTGCAATTAAATGCTGGGTAGAAATTTCTACTTCACGCATATTTACACGTCCAGATAAATACAAATATTTGTTTAAAACATCTCCATGTCTGTTTTCTTCAGCTGTCCAAGTTCTTACCCATTTTGCCCAGCTATTATCTGGATCTTGACAAACTCCATCTAAATCTAACAACCAAGATTCGTAAGTTGGTAAAGCTTCTTCTGTGATTGTATCACCAACTAAAACTACCCAAAAATCATCATGTAATTCTTTAGACAGCTCTCTAATCTCCTCAACTTCTGTAATAAAAGAGTCTTTTTGAGAATTAGGCAAAAAATCTGTTGGTTGCCATATTTTTTCTGCTGGTATTAAATAAGTATCCATAAAGTGTTGCATCTTTTTTTCTAAAGTTAGCATCACTTCTTTTCGTACATTTTTTATAGACATAATTTTTTTATTTTATATGTTCTTTAATAATTGTTTCTGTTTTTTCTAAAAGCTCCGTAAATGGCAAAGAATCTATTTTAATAGGTTCATGAGTGGTAATTGTAATTGGGCTTCCTATACCAAGTGGATATTTACCATACTTAAAAACTTTCCAAGAGTTATTTATTGTTAACGGAACAACATAACCATCTTTGTTAAATTTCGTTATTATTTTTAATCCATTTACAGCAAATTTTTTTGGCTCTCCTGTTCTACTTCTTGTACCTTCAGGAAAAATTGCTGCTCCCCAGTTATTTTTATGTATTCTTTTAGAAAATTCTATTAATTCTCCTATCGCTTGTTTTGGATCTTTTCTATTGATAAGAGCTGCTCCACCTTTCTTTAAATTGTAAGAAATACTTGGTATTCCTTTGCCTAGTTCGATTTTTGATACAAATTTTGGATGGTGCTTTCTAAAATACCAACCTATTGGAGGAATATCAAAAGTTGCCTGATGATTCGACACAAAAATTAACGAGCAATTTTCTGGTAATTTATGTTTGTTTTTAAGTTTTACAGTTACACCTATTAATAACATAGATCTCATTAAACATAAATTTAAAGCTGCTACTACTTTTGCGTGCCCTTTATGACCAAATAAATTAAATGCCAACCACTGAAATGGATGAAAAATAACCAACAGTAATACGAATACAAATACAAATATTGGTGAAAGTAAATAGCTTATTATCTTCATATGTTATATCCAATTATTCCAGGGAATTCTTGACAAAATAACCACCAAACCTAATCCATAAAATATTGCAAACATTTTAAACTTTGCAGTATCAGTTGTTTTCTTTTTGTGTTTAGACCAACCAATAGTTATTAAAACAATGGCTATAATCATCATTAAAGGATGTTCTATTGCTAATAGTCTAACCTCTTTGGTTTTCATCACTGTTGCAGCATCTGTGGTTAATAACTCGAACCAAGGAGACATAAAGTACCAAACAATACCAATTAGTAATTGAATATGGGTTGCTATTAATGCAAACAAACCAATTCTTAAATCTTTATCTGTAAATTGTTTTTTTTGTGTGAAACCGATTATTGCATTCACTACTGCAAAAATTAAGATTAAAAGGACTAAATATGCCCAGTATGAGTGTACTTCTTTCATAATATAGATTGCGTTTTTGCTTTAAACAAAGTTACTAATTTTTATGCATAAAAAAACCACTGTTTCTGATGTTTCAGAAACAGTGGTTTTAAAAATTATAGTAAATTATCTTATTGAAGAACGTAATCTGATCCTTCTAAAATAACATTTAAAGTTAATTCTCCACGAGAACCATCAAAGAATGCATAGGTTACAGCATATTTTTGACCTTGTTCAGAATTAGGGAAATTGTTCTTTAAGATGGTATTGATCTTAGCAAGACGCTTTTCTACTGTGTCTTCATCTCTTCCTTCTCTTAAATCGAAGTTATTAAATCTACCATTACCAACCAATGCATAATCTGCATTTGTTAATGTATATTTAATTGTATTATCTGGCACCCAAGTTGTTCCATTATGACCAAATTTTAAAGATGTATTGATAACAGTTGGAATAGGATTCCATACAGTACCATCGTATACAAAATTGGTATTTCTTGTTGAAACACTTCCACTAAAGAAATCATACTGAACTGCAACAAAATCTTCTGCTCCTGCAAATGGATATAGTTGTTTTAAATAAATAGCTATTTTACGTTCTGTTTCAGCAACATCTCCACTAAAGTTTCTAAAACGACTACTACCTCCTAATAATTCATATTCTTCTGGAGTAAACGTTATTGGTGCATTCCACTCATCAGTAAGAGTAAATCTCATAGTATTCTCTACCAAAGCAAACGTGTATATTGCATAAACTTTAACATCAAAAATGTTATAGTTAGTCCCATCAAACTGAAGAATCATTGTTAAAATTGGTCTATTAACTCCATCAAAAGTATCATAGGTAATTACGTAAAATTCTCCTGCAACTGCATCTGGATAATTGTTTAATAAGATAGTCTCAATTTTTTCTCTTCTAACTTCTACATCAGCCTCAGGACTAGAATCTCTTATATCAAAATTATCATACTGACCATTACCTATTAATTCATAATCTTCATCTTGCAATGTATAGGTAGTAGTAAGTGCTGGGTCTGTAGGGTTTTCTTCTAATTGAACTAATAATTCTAAGTCTACAGTAGATCCATCAAAAGCTTCGTAAGTAACTCTATATTTTGTACCAAATTCTGCATCAGGAAAATTATTCAATAAAATTGTTTGAATTTTAGTTCTTCTTACTTCTAAATCTTCTTCAGCTCTACCTGCTCTGATATCAAAGTTGTCAAAACGTCCATTACCAACTAAATCATAATCTTCATCATTTAATGTATACTCAAGTATTGTTGGTTCTGTTTTATATGTTAAATCGATAACAGTTCCTTGTTCTTCACTTGGAAATTTTAAATCAAATAAAGCATTAAAATCACTACTATTATTTAAACTTGTTAAATCTAAAGCAGTGTAATCTGCATCTGTAACTGTATATGAATCAAATTTAATAGGACTAAATAACTTATAAGTTACTAATGCTGATGAAGATTGATTAATTTCTCCATTTGGTAAATAAGTTACACCTAATTGTGGATACGTATCAGATAAGAAACCTGGAATTAGGTTTCTTGCATCTTCATTAGAACTAAAGTTACCAAAACTTAAATCTAGAGTTTCATAATCTTCATCCGTTAAAGTAAGTACTAAATCGTCTACAAGTTTATCATTTTCTGTTAAAGCATCTACTTCTGATATAACATCCTCTAGAGGATTACATGAAGTAAATACAAAAGCTGTAATTGCTAATAAATAAAATATTTTTTTCATCTTTATGTATTTTTAAAATTTAATTTTTGCTCCAACACTAAATGTTCTTCCAAAGCCGTAATAAACTGCAGCTGTAGCAGCATTAGAACCTGTACCATCTTGCGCATCTGATATGTAAGTAGTATCGAAAACGTTGTTAACTCTTGCTATAATTGATGCGTCAAAACCTGCAAAATCAAATTTGTGTCTTAATGCAGTGTCAAATAAATGAAACGCTGGAACCTCCCAAGTGTTTGGTCCTACAGATCCTCTATCACTTGGATCATAATCTGCAAATAAATCTGCAGCATAATTATAATCTATCGTAAAAGTTGTTTCTGGTAAAACATCATAATTAACACCTAATGCAAATGTAGTTTGTGCAGCATCACCTACTTTAAGATCTTTGATAAATAAATTTACTGTTTCGATAACTTGATTATTTTCATCAAAAATTTGAACATTTTCCAAATTATTAGCCCATCTCCAGTCTCCTAAAGAAGCCATACCTGTAAACTTTAATTTATCTGATGCTCTAAATGTTGTTTCTAATTCTAAACCTTGGTGAATTGCATTTACACCTAATATGTTTGCAAATCCAAGTGTACCATCTTGTTGTTGGAAACCTAAGCTCTCAGATCTATCATTCCAAAGTGTTCTGTATGCATTAAAATTAGCAGTAAACTTTTCAGTTCTAAATTTATATCCTAATTCAAAACTTGTAATTTTTTGATTTGGTGCATCACCATTAACATCTACGTTATTTCTGTTAGAGAAAACAGCATTAAAAAACGGAGCTCTTTCAAAATAACCAATATTACCAAATACACTATGAGACTGGTCTATATTATAATTAAGACCTCCTTTAGCTCCATAACCAACAAAGTTATATTTATCTGAGGTTTGTAAAGGATCGCTATCTAAATACAAGAAACGATCTACTCTTTGATACATAGTATTTGAAACGTTAACAGAAACGAATGCAGAAATATCATTTACAGAATATTCTAATTGAGCAAATCCTCCTAACCAGTCTACTAAACCATCATTGTCATATAAAATTTTATCGCCAACTTGTGCTAAATTGGTTGGATTATTTACGTTGCTATCATCTGCAAAATACTGACCACCTAAAAGGTCTGTAACTTCTGTAAAGTGAATACCTGTATACCCTCTATAATCTAAACCTGTTAAAAAAGTTAGATTTTCATTTAAATCTGACTTTAAAGTTGATAAGATACCATACCAATTATGGTCATTTCTAGAAGCTCTTAAGATTGTTTCAGAACCACTTGTTCCGTTTGCAATGTTTTCATCAACAATTTTATCAAAATTAATAGTCCCAAATTGCCCATTTCTGTAATTTTGGTCGTTTATTCCGAACTTGTTAACTCCAGACCAACCACCTCCACCACCACTTCCGAAAGAAACGTATGCTGCAGTAGAAATAAATGTTCTATCACTTAAATTCCAATAATGATTTAAAGAAATTTGTGGTTTATGGTAAAAGTTGTCTTCAGAATTTGTTTCTTGACCATCTTTATAACCCCAGTCAGAATTGTATTTTCTTCCTCTTTCACTTTCTCTAAAAGTAGAAATTCTTTGTCTGTTTTGTCTTTGACCATGTTGTTGTTTTGCACCAAAAGCGGTTAAAGATAACTTGTGTTCATCGTTAAATTCTTTGGTAACATTTAAAAAATAGTTAAATCCTGTAAATGAAGTACCATCTACATAACCATCTCCACTAACTGTTGCAGCCATTGCAGTAACAGCAACTCCATTATCCATTAAACCTGTAGAATACATAAAGCCAAATTTATTGAAACCGTCGTTTGCTACATCATAAGTAACATTACCACCTTCATCAACATCAGAAGTTTTAGTCATAATATTAATAGTACCACCAATAGAAGGTACAGCAACTTTAGAAGCTCCTAAACCTCTTTGAACCTGCATTGCACTTGTAACGTCTCCTAAACCAGCCCAGTTAGACCAGAATACACGACCATTTTCCATATCATTAACAGGAACTCCGTTAATCATAACAGCAACGTTTTCTGAGTTAAAACCACGTAAGTTAATACGACCATCTCCATAACCACCACCTTGTTTTGTAGCGTAAACTCCTGGAGTTGACTTTAAAATTTCAGGAAACTCTTGCGTTCCTAATTTAAACTCAATCTCTTCTGCTCTAATTGTAGAAACTGCCACTGGCGTTTTTCTATCAATAGCAAAAGAATTTGAAACCAATACAATTTCATCTAAACTGTTGTCTTCGTCTAATTTAATAGAGCCCAAATTTGAATTTGCAGCAGAAAAAGTAACTTGTTTCGACTTGAAACCAATAAAAGAAATTACTAATGTTCCAGAAGGTGATTTTGCTGTTAAGCTAAATTTACCATCAAAGTCTGCAGAAACTCCATTTTGAGTTCCTTTTTCTAAAACACTTGCGCCAGGTAAAGGCTGATTTGTTCCATCAACAATAGTACCTGTAATTTTAGTTTGTCCTAAAACAGTAGCTGTTATAAAAAACATGGCTACAAATAATAAGTTTTTAAAATTTTTCATTATTAAATTTTATGTTATTAAATTTTCCACAAAAGTCCTTTTTTTGCAGGTTTGGTATGTTAACTTAATGTTAAGTTTTAACAAGAAATTAAGATGCGTAAATGTATTAAAATATACTTGTACACACTAAATATCAAACATTTAAATATTAACAATATTGTTAACAAAGAATTAGGTTTTTATTAACAAATAAATTTTAATAAGAATTTTTATTGAAATACTAAGCTTTTAGCAATTTCTTAGCAAGTTCTTTACCTAGTTCTACACCAAACTGATCATAACTATAAATGTTCCATAAAATACCCTGAGTATATATTTTATGTTCATAAAGGGCAACTAGCTTTCCTAGAGATTTTGGAGTAAGTTTATCAAAAAGAATAGCGTTACTTGGCCTATTGCCTTCAAAAACTTTAAAAGGTAACAATTGATTAATTTTTTCTTTATCACCAGAAAATTGAAGTTCTAAATGAACTTCTTCTTTTGTTTTACCAAAAGCTAAAGCTTCCATTTGGCCATAATAATTTGCCATTAATTTTTTATGATGATCTGTTAAACCATATAAAGACTCCTTATAACCAATAAAATCTGCAGGAATTAATTTTGTGCCTTGATGCACCAATTGCATAAATGCATGTTGCATATTTGTACCTGTACTTCCCCAAACAATGGTTCCTGTTTGGTAGTCTACTTTATCTCCATTTCTATCGACACCTTTTCCATTACTTTCCATAATAGCTTGCTGTAAATAACTTGGCAATTTCGATAAATATTGAGAATATGGTAAAACAGCTTCAGATTCTGCACCGTAAAAATTGTTATACCAAATGCTTAATAATGCTAAGATTACTGGAATATTTTTTGTAAAGTCTGTATTTCTGTAATGCAAATCCATTTCTTCTGCACCATCTAATAAAGCTCTATAATTAGTAAAACCTACAGATAAACTTATTGATAAACCAACTGCAGACCATAATGAAAAACGACCACCAACCCAGTTCCACATTGGGAAAACGTTATTTTTATCGATACCAAAATTATCAACAGCTTCTAAGTTTGTAGAAACTGCCACAAAGTGTTTTGGAATGTCAAAAATAGTAGCCGATTTTAAAAACCAATTTTTTATAGTTTCTGCATTTGTAATGGTTTCTTGTGTTGTAAAAGTTTTAGATACAATTACAAAAAGTGTTGTTTCTGGGTTTAATGTTTTTATGATTTCAGAAACATGATCTCCATCTATATTAGAAACAAAATGTGTATTTAGATGATTTTTGTAAAATTTTAAAGATTCTACAATCATATCTGGTCCAAGATCTGAACCTCCAATCCCTATATTTACAACATCTGTAATAGATTTACCTGTATAGCCTTTCCATTTTCCAGAAATAACTTTGTTCGAGAAACTTTTAATTTTTCTTAATGCAGTTTGTATTTGTGGTTTTATGTTTTTTCCGTTTACCAAAACTGGATCATCAGAAGTACTTCTTAAAGCAGTATGTAAAACCTCTCTACCTTCTGTTACATTAATAATTTCTCCAGAAAACTGCTTTTCGATTGCATCTTTTAAATAAACTTCGTTTGCTAAATCAACTAATAAATCTATGGTTTCTTTTGTGATTCTATTTTTAGAGAAATCAACCAATAAATCATCAAACTCTAAAGAAAAATCTTGTTTTCTATTATCATCTTTAAATAAATCTTTTATGTTGATGTTTTTATTCTCCTCAAAATGATTCGTTAATGCTGCCCAAGCATTTGTAGTGGTTGGATTGATATTTTTTAAAGCCATAGTTTAGTTTTGCGCTACAATTTCTGTAACTTTTTCTGGTTGTTTTACTGGAATTCTCTTATAATCAAGTTGATATTTTAATGGCTTTATAAAATCGAAAAAAATTGGTTTTACGTCTTTTGCCATTGGTTTTGCTGCTGGCAATTTTTCTTTAAAAGGATCTACTTCCCTTCCGTTTTTCCAAAAACGATAGCAAACATGTGGCCCACCAGTATTTCCTGTCATGCCAACCCAACCAATAATATCTCCTTGTTTTACAAAATCTCCTTTTTTTACATTCTGATTTTGCATATGTAAATATTGGGTAGAATAAGTATTATTATGTTTAATTTTTACAAATTTTCCATTTCCACCTCTTCTTGTAGATTCTACTACAGTTCCATTTGCTGTAGAAATAATTGGAGTTCCTAATCTTGCAGCAAAATCGGTTCCTCTATGAGGTCTTACTCTGTTTCCATAATAAGCAATTCTTCTTTTTAAATTATATCTTGATGAAACTCGATATTGAAATTTTATTGGTGCTTTCAAAAACTGACTTCGTAACATCTTCCCTTTATCATCATAATATTCATGAATGTTTAAAGTAGAATCTGCTAAAAAACGAAATGCATATAAGTCCTCTCCTTTATGCCTAAAAACTGCTGATTTTACTTTTCCATATCCTGCAAAAGTAGAATCTTCAATAAATTTCTCTTCGTACACGAATTTAAACGTATCACCTTTTTGAAGTTTATAAAAATCTAGAGTCCACGCATAAATATCTGCAATTGTCCAAGTTAAATTTGTACTTAACCCTAAACTATCCATAGTAGCAGAAAGACTAGAATTAATTACACCTGCTATTTCTTTTTCCACAACTTTAATTGGTTTTTTATATAATGTTGCAGTAATCGTAGAATCTTTAAAATCTAAAATTGTAGCATTGATTTTATCATGTTTATAAATAAAAATTTGTGCTTGTTGTGTGGAGTCTTTACTTGCTAAAATAGTATATGGCTTGCCTGCTCTAACTCGCCTAACATCAAAAACTTCTTTTACAGAAGTTGCGATTTCGTTTATCTTCGGATACATTACATGATGTTTGTCTAAAATAGCACCAAAACTATCGCCACTTTTTATAGTATCTTGAATAACATTAAAGTCATCAAGATTATAACCATACCTAATTTCAGGTATTGGCTCTACCTTTTCAGGAACAATAATGGGCTTAGCTTCTTCTTTTTTACAAGAAGTGAAAGACATAACAAATGCTAGAAGAATTAGTGCTTTTTTCAAGAAAATTGTACTATTTTAAGATCGGTTTCAAAAGTACAAATAAAATTGATTTATAAAGGATCTAATAAATAGAAGTTGCTAAAACAGTTTCGTTAAAATTTTCTAAATTTTTTCAAAGGAGTTTGCCAATCCTTTATACGCTTCTAATTCTGCTCTTAAAGAACCAACAGATAAAGAAGCTTGCATTTTAATTGGTATTTTATTGGCATCATCTGTAATCCATATAGTTACACTTTCTTCTTCTTTAAAAATTCTACCTGACTGAACTAAAGGTCTAAATATTAAAGTATTAACCTTACCAAATTTTGTTCTTAAAACCTCTCTTCCTAAAAATCGAAGTTTAAAAGGATATACTTGAGCATCCAAAAACATATCCAAAGCTACTTCATCTCCTTTTTTGAAGTCTTTGGTTTCTATATTTCTTAAATAATAGAAAGATGACATCATATCTTGCACTTTTGTAAAGGCTACTGAGGTATCTTTTTGATTTGTAAAATCTTGAATGTAAGCTTGCTGGGATTGATAATTAAAAGAAGTTATTCTATGTTTTTTATAACCACCTTCGTTAATTTTTCTTTTAAACAAATAAGGCTTTACGTTGTCTTTATCAAAATAGGATTCATAAACATCATCTACTTCAAAAAACCACTTAATCATTCCAGAAGTCCAACCTGTTCCTTTAGCATGCAATACCTTTCTTCCCTGATATTCTGTTTCATCAACCTCTAAAATTGCAGTTCCAGCTCTTAAAAAACCACTGTAACTCATTTTATAGCGAAGCCATTCCCCACTCTTAAAAGCTGATTTTTTTTCTTGTCCAGAAATAGAAAATGTACTTACAAAAAGTAAAAAAATTAGAATATTTTTTTTCATAGTTATCAAACTTATAAAAAACTATTGACAATTACCATTCCAAAAACAGAAAATGCTTTTCTCAAAACTTTATAATGAGTAATTTAACGTTTCTTTAATGTTTACATTTAGCTTAAAAAGAGCATTAAATTCTAAAAATGAAAAATTTTTCTTTCGATTAAAACTAAATTGAACGTACGATTTAATTTAAAATGTTCCCCAATTTTTTAATTCTTCTTCGCTCCATAAATACGGATAAAAAATTCTTCTTTGGTATTTTGGGTGCATATATTTTCGCCAATTACTACCTCCAGTTGCTTTGAGTTCAGAATCACTACCTCCAATATATTTTGCTGCTGCATTGTAGTGAGCCATTACCCACTTTACGTTCACAGTATAATCATAATGACGCATTGCCTTTATTAAATCTGGATCTTGTTGAGTTTCTTTTGGTAATTGTTTAAATTTAAGTGATAAATTAATATCATTATAATCTTCCATAAAATCGATAAACTCACCTAAATATTTTTTCTCAAATAAATTTAATAACGTTGATTTTTGCCCAGTTGTATAATTTTTACCAGCAGCTTGCCAATATAAATGATTGTATGCGTTTTTAAATGATGAATTTCGATCTATTTTATCTCTAAAACGTGCATCAATTAAATTGATTAATTCTGTAGATGCAAACTCAATTTTACGATATTGTGCTGATTGAAAACCACTTGCAGGCGTTAAAGTGTTTCTAAATTTTAAATATTGCTCTTTTTCCATGCCATCTGCCATCACATTAAAAGAACTGCAAAGCATATCAAAATATCTACTAATTCTATTTAAGTGCGTCGAAAATTTATCCGAAGAAACTTCTATTGTTTTTGCAACTTGATCAATTTCCCACAAAATCATTTTAAATAACAACTCGTTTACCTGATGATACATGATAAATACCATTTCATCTGGCTGATCTGTTCTTTGCGTTTGCAGACCTAAAAGTGAATCTGTTTGAATATAATCCCAATACGTAATTGGTGTGCTGTGCAATAAACCCTCTAACATTGCATCAACAGGAACACCTAATTTATCGTACTTTTCTTCAATTGCTTTTAGTATTTCGTCTCTTTCCATTACTTTTTAGAATCAGGATATTTTTTAGAACCAAGAAACAAGATGTTTTTGATTTTGAATGCAATTTACTACAATAATTGAAATTTAGTTGTGCATTGTTGATGAAGAATTTGTTAATTCCAAATATAGCGTACAATAGATTTAATTACTAAAGCTAAACAAAAAATTAAAAAAGTATGTACAAAAAATCTTAGAATAGGTTTTTCTTTAGTTCATTTTTCAACTAATTGAAGTGATACTTTTAGTGACCTATTCATTATTTTTCTGATTAGTTTTACTAAAATAAAGTAAAAATAGAAACTTAAAATACCTACAAGGTTTTTGAAACCTTGCAGGATAACTGTAAACTGCAACTAAAAACTGGACACTGTTTTAAAGTGTTCCTCTTTTTGCTTGTTCTCTTTCTATAGACTCAAACAGGGCTTTAAAGTTTCCTGCTCCAAAACCTCTTGCTCCCATTCTTTGAATAATTTCAAAAAATAAGGTTGGTCTATCCTCAACTGGTTTTGTGAAAATTTGCAATAAATAGCCTTCTTCATCTGCATCTATCATTATTCCTAACCCCTTTAGTTTTTCGATGTCTTCTCTTAATTCATGACTAAAAGTTTCTAATCTTCCTGGAACTGATTTGTAATATTCATCTGGTGGTGTTGATAAAAATTCGATTCCATTTGCTTTTAATTGCGATACTGTTTTTATGATATCATCAGTTGCCATAGCAATATGCTGCACTCCTGCTCCTTCATAAAAATCTAAATATTCTTCAATTTGAGAACGCTTTTTTCCTTCTGCTGGTTCGTTAATCGGGAATTTAATTCGCCCATTTCCATTGGACATTACTTTACTCATTAATGCCGAATATTCTGTATGAATCTGCTTGTCATCAAAAGATAAAAAGTTAACAAAACCCATAACATCTTCATAGAATTTTACCCAAGTATTCATTTGATTCCAACCCACATTACCAACCATATGATCTATGTATTTTAAGCCTGATGTTGGTGGATTATAATCTGATTCCCATTTTTTAAATCCTGGTAAAAATGCACCTTTGTAATTTTTACGTTCTACAAACATGTGCACAGTTTCTCCATACGTATAGATTCCTGCTCTTACTACTTCACCAAATTCGTCTTTTTCAACAGTTGGTTCCATGTACGATTTTGCGCCACGTTTTGTGGTTTCTTCATACGATTTTCTGGCATCTTCCACCCAAAGTGCAACCACTTTTACTCCATCTCCATGTTTTACAATATGATCGTTTATGGGTGATTTGCTATTTAATGGCGTTGTTAAAATAATTTTGATTTTATCTTGCGTTAACACATAACTTACAGAATCTTTTGCGCCAGTTTCTAAACCTCTATATGCGTAAGATTGAAACCCGAAAGCTGTTTTGTAGAAATGTGCGGATTGTTTTGCATTACCGACATAAAATTCTACATAATCTGTACCTAATAATGGAAGGAAATCTTGAGCTCCTTCAAATATTTTTTCTAATCCGTAATTAACTGACTTTATATCTTTTTTACTCATCTTTATCTTTATTGAAGAAAGAAAAGAGAAACAAGAAAAGAGACTTTTTATAGCTTATTTTGAAAGCCCATTGTCATCTTTTGGAATTCTTGAATCTTTAATTCAATCTTTGTTAATTGTTCTTTTGTTATATAACTTCGTTTAAAAGCTATTATTAATTGTGTTTCAAGCTCGAATGAAGAACCAAGGGAAATATCTAAAAAATGTGAAAATGATTTATCAGTTCTTGATGAACCTTCTGCAACATTACTTGGAATAGAAACCGAACATCTGCTAATTTGAGAGATTAAACCAAACCTTTCTTCTTTTGGAAAATCTTCAATAATAGCATAAACATTATCTACAATATCGATACCAATTTGCCAAATTTTCAAATTCTTGTAATTATGTCTTTTTCTCTTTTCCATTTTTCTAGTTTTCAAAGATTTCTCTCTTCTTTACTCTTTTTTCTCTCCTCTAATTACTCCAACCAACTCTTATAATAATCTTCATCCGCAATTTTCATGGCTTCTTCTGTAACTTGCAAAGGTTTAAAAGTATCTACCATAACTGCTAATTCTTCGGTTTTGGTTTTGCCAATACTTTTTTCTGCAGTCCCTGGATGTGGACCATGAGGAATGCCTGCTGGGTGCAAAGAAATATGTCCTTGATCTATATCGTTTCTGCTCATAAAATCGCCATCTACATAGTACAAAACTTCGTCTGAATCGATATTACTATGACTATAAGGAGCAGGAATTGACAGTGGATGATAATCGTACATTCTTGGTACAAAACTGCAAATTACAAACGCATTTGTTTCAAAAGTTTGATGCACAGGTGGTGGTTGATGAATTCTACCAGTAATTGGTTCAAAATCATGAATTGAAAACGCATACGGATAATTATAACCATCATAACCAACTACATCAAAAGGATGAGAAGCGTAGGTCATTTCTATAATTTCGCCTTGCTTTTTTACTTTGATTAAGAAATCTCCTAACTCATTATTGGTTTCTAACTCGTAAGGTCTTCTTAAATCTCGCTCGCAAAATGGCGAATGCTCCAACAACTGACCAAAATAATTTCTATATCTTTTTGGTGTATAAACAGGGCTGTAAGATTCAACAATAAAAAGGCGGTTATTTTCATCATCAAAATCTAGTTTGTAAATTATTCCACGTGGAATTACCAAATAATCTCCATATTTAAAATCTAAATTTCCAAGATGTGTTCTTAATTTTCCTGATCCTTTATGTATAAAAATTACCTCATCTGCATCTGAGTTTTTATAAAAATAAGATGTTGTTGATTTTTTTGGTGCTGATAAAATTATGTTACAATCCGAATTTGTTAAAACGATTTTTCTACTTTCTAAATAATCGTTTTCAGGCGGAACTTGAAATCCGATAAACTTATAAGACTGAATGTTATTTGCTTTGGCAATTTTTGGCTTTACAGAATATTGTTTCCCAATATTTTTGACCATGGTTGGTCTGTATTCGTGATAAGAATTGGTAGACATTCCATCAAAACCAATAGTACCAAACAATTGTTCGTAATATAGACTCCCGTCTTTTTTACGAAATTGTGTGTGTCTTTTTGGTGGGATTTTCCCTAATTTATGATAAAAAGGCATAAAATGTGTTTAATTGTTGAACTGTTAAATCGTTTAATTGTTTCCTGAATTATAAAACTTGTTGATGAGATTCTGAAACAAGTTCAGAATGACAAACTTATTCGGAAATAGAAAATACTATTCTGGATTTCGTTTTATTAAAAACTTTAGATGTATTAATAAGTCTTGAAACATTTCAATCGATTTCGTGATAAAAACAAAGATACAAAAAGTGATTCACAAATATTCATTGAAAATTTTTTGCATAAAAAAACCGAAACATTAGAGTTTCGGTTTTTAAAACTAATAAATATTAATTACTTAAATTGAGTTTAAATAGTTTACTATTTTTAACAAATCTTCCCTATTCTTTACATTTAAATTATTTCTTTTCATAAAGTCTTTTACGTTATTAGGTTTGTTTTGTAAAAAAGAGAAAAAATCTTCGTTTTTAGAAGGAACTTCAACAATTTCTTTATCAATCTTTATATATAATTTATCGCTCTTTCTTATAAAATTCGGTTCTATGCTTTTGTCGTAAGACGATGTTTGTTTTTTTCCTTTCTTGAATTCAACAATTTTTCTTACCAATAATTTTACATTTCTATCGTCCAATACTTCAAAATACTTCAGTTTTCCATTGAAATTAACAACTTGAAAGTAACTAGAAGAGTTTTTAAAGTATATTTTTTGACCAATTTCTTTTTCTAATGTAAATACTTTATCATCTTTCTCAAACTCCATTTCATCTGTAAAAATATTATACTTCACTTTAAACAACTCTGAATTACCATCTATTTTTGCTGATAAATAATCTGGAGATAAATACATTTTTGGTGCAATGCTATTTAGTATTTCAGAAGTATTCACATCTTTAAATGATGTCGATGATTGTGATTGTCCTGGTGCCAAAGCTGGAAAATAAAAAGGGCTACCTGAAGAATAGTATTGAGAAAAAATTGTTGTGGCTAAACAAATAAAAATAATGGTTAAATTTGTAGATAATGTTTTCATAATTTTAAATTTAATTAGTTATTATTAAAAAAAGTATGATTTATAAATAACAAAAATTGTACCAAAGTAAAAAATTTAATTAAGATTATTCTGTTGGTAATCTTTCATCAATCATTTTTAATGGCATTCCTTCCATTAAATCAAAAATATCTATGATGCTTCTAACAGTATCTTCTTCTTCTACTTGCTCGTTTACAAACCATTGCAAGAAAACCTCTGATGCAAAATCATCTGTATTTCTAGCTTTCTTAAAACATTTATAAATAGATTGTGTTACTTGTATTTCTTGATCTAACGATTTTTCATAGATTTCTCTTAAACCTTCAAATTCGTTATTTACATGAGGAATTGCTGGCGAAATTGCTGCTCCACCTGCATCGTTTACAAAGTTAAAAATTTTCATTCCATGTTCTCTTTCCTCTTCTGCTTGCTTATAAAAAAATGCTTTACTATTTACCAATTCTCTTTGGTCGCACCAAGAAGCCATTGCTAAATAAGATGCAGATGCGTGCATTTCTAATGCTATTTGTTCGTTTAACAAATCCATAACATCAGTGTTAATGGTCATTTGTCTTCTTATGGCTGTTTTCATATTTTCTAATGTTTATAATACAAAGATACAGGAAAATAAGGTTGATTTTGAATTGAAAACAAGATTTAAAGACAGTCTAAATAAAGATATTCGTGTTTTAGAAATCAGAAAAACAGTAGGCTAACTCTTCTTTTAAATCTAATAATTTCGGAACTTCTAAAAACACCAAGTGTTTTTTATCAGCAATAAACAGCAACACAAAATTTTCATTTTCGATGATGTTTTCTAAATTTTCTGTGGATGTTAAAATATTTACTTTATTTCTCAATTGAAGTACTTGTGGAAAAGTAAGTGTCATAATTTTGTCATCTATCTTTAATTGATAGTTGCAAAAAGTATGTTTTGTAAGCTGAATATTGAAAGTTACGTCACTTAATATTTCCATACCGCAAATTTAATTATTATTTAGAATAAATAAAAACAATAATCTATAAAAATTTGCTCTTTTATTAATAAAAAAAATTAAACAAAGTGTTCAACTCCAAATAACTGATATAAAGGAGTAAATACAACAATTGCAATCATTACAAATACTATTATTTTTGTGAAGTTTGATGTAGTTTTTTCTGCTACAATAAAGTTTGAATCTAAATTATTAGATTGTAGTAATATATCTTTTGATTGATAAATTGGAGCATCAATCTCTGATTTTGGAGTATTACTTTTCGGGATTTTGTTGTAATAAAGAAGTAAAATTGATATTAATACAAATGACCCTAAAAAAAACATTAATAAATCATAAAACGATAATGATTTAGTACCAAAATCACCACATAATATTTCTAATAAGCTATTTGTTTCTGACATAATTAATTTATAAAATCACTAAAAGGTTTTATCACAAAAACAATTATTAAAGAATAAATAATAATTTTTGAGGAAATTGACAATGATTTTTGAGAAAATAATAAACCATCATTGTTATTAATTGATTCTATTAAAAAATCTTTTGATTGATAAATTGGGTTATCAAGTTCTAGCTTTTGATTATTATTTCTTGGAATTTTATTGTAATAAAATATCAAGATTGATATTGTAAAAAAAGAACCTAAAGCAAAAACAATTAAAGCTTCTAAATCTAAACCATATTCGTAAGGAAAAAAATGTATTGTGTTTAAAGCTATCATAATTCTAATTTTCAACTAAAATAAGAAAATAAATCAAAAGACCTGACAGGTTTTAAAAACCTGTCAGGTCTGAATAACAATTTTAAACTTATCATTATTAAACCTCAAAGGGTTTGAAACCCTTTGAGGGTTCTCGTATCTTAAATTTACTCAATCTTTTTAACCACAGCTTTTGGTGCTTCTTTTCTTGTTCCGTCAAAACCATCTACGCCACCAACAGTTGTGTATTTCATTACATACTTTTTATCTGGAAAAATACGTTGGTATGCACTTTGACACATTAAAGTAGCTTCGTGAAAACCACAAAGAATTAGCTTTAATTTTCCTGGATAGGTATTTACATCGCCAATTGCGTAAATACCTGGAATATTTGTTTGATAATCTAAAGCGTTATTTACTTTAATGGCATTTTTTTCTATTTCTAATCCCCAATCTGCAATCGGTCCTAATTTAGGTGATAAACCAAAAAGCGGAATAAAATGATCGGTTTCAATGGTAAAAGGTTCTTCTCCTTTTTGTACCACTGAAACACCTTCTACTTTATCAGTTCCAACAATTCCTTTTACTTCTGCAGGAGTAATCATGGTAATTTTACCTGCATTTTTTAATTCTTGCACTTTATCTACAGAGTCTAAAGCGCCTCTAAATTCGTTTCTTCTATGAATTAAAGTTACTGATGAAGCAACATCTGTTAAAAATATTGCCCAATCTAAAGCTGAATCTCCACCTCCAGAAATCACAACTTTTTTATCTCTGTAAAATTCTGGATCACGAATAATATATTCAACACCTTTATCTTCAAAATCTGCGATATTTGGTATTGGTGGTTTTCTTGGTTCAAAAGAACCTAAACCTCCTGCAATTGCCACAATTTTTGCGTGATGTTTTGTGCCTTTGTTAGTCGTTACAATAAAGGTTTCATCTTCTTGTTTTTCGATAGTGTCTGCACGTTCTCCTAATGTAAAACCTGGTTCAAATTGTTTAATTTGTTCCATTAATTTATCAGTTAAATCTCCCGCCAAAATTTCTGGATACGCAGGAATATCGTAAATAGGTTTTTTGGGATATATTTCTGAACATTGACCTCCTGCTTGTGGTAAAGCATCTATTAAATGACAACGAAGTTTTAATAACCCTGCTTCAAAAACGGTAAATAATCCAGTTGGTCCTGCACCAATAATTAAGATATCTGTTGTAATCATTTTTTTATTTTTTAAAACCTTACAAGTTTTTATGCTTGTAAGGTTTTTTTTTAAAATTCTCTTGATTGCGTTAGGGATTGTAGTGACATCCTTTTTTGTTTTTCTCAAAAAAGATATAACGAAAAGCCCGACCTTTTTAGGGAACGCCCAAAACTATCATTTTATAATAGCTTAAAGACTTTTTCTCTTCAGCTTACGCCACGTTTATAACTTCTTGTATTTGTGGTGCGTATTTTTTTATGGTTGCTTCTACTCCGTTTTTCAACGTCATTTGGTTTACAGAACACCCCATACAAGCACCCTCTAACTGCACTTTTACAATAGCATCTTCTATGGAAAGTAATTTAATATTACCTCCATCGCTCACTAAAAAAGGGCGAATTTCTTCTAACGCTTTTTCTACATTATCATGTGTTTCTTGTGCTGTCATAATTTATTTTTTAACTGCGCTACAACCGCTCATTGTTGTAATTCTTACAACTTCGGTTGGTGGTAAGTTTTCATTTCTTTTTAATAACTCAGCAAGCATTTCTTTAGTAATATCATTAAAAGATTTTTCTAAAACTGTACCTTCTTGTAATGCTACAGGATGCCCAACATCTCCAGCTTCTCTAATACTTTGTACCAAAGGAATTTCGCCTAAAAACTTTGTTTTAATATCTTCTGCCAAGTTTTTTGCACCATCTTTTCCGAAAATGTAGTATTTATTTTCAGGCAATTCTTCTGGTGTAAAATATGCCATATTTTCGATAATTCCTAAAACTGGTACTTTGATGCTATCTTGTTGAAACATAGCAACTCCTTTTTTAGCATCTGCCAACGCAATATTTTGTGGTGTAGAAACTACAACTGCACCGTTTATTGGTAAGGCTTGTACAATTGATAAATGTACATCTCCAGTTCCTGGAGGCAAATCAATTAAAAGAAAATCTAATTCGCCCCAATCTGCGTCAAAAATTAATTGTTTTAAGGCTTTAGATGCCATTGGTCCACGCCAAATTACAGCTTGATCTGGATTTGTAAAAAAACCTAAAGACAATAATTTGACTCCATAATTTTCTATGGGTTTCATTTTTGAACGCCCATCAACATTAACAGAAAGTGGCCTAGACTTTTCAACATCGAACATGATGTGTTGTGATGGTCCATAAACGTCAGCATCTAAAACTCCTACACTAAAACCCATTTTTGACAATGTAATAGCAAGGTTAGATGTGATTGTAGATTTACCAACACCACCTTTACCAGAGGCAATTGCGATGATATTTTTTATATTCGGAATTTCTTGACCTCGAATTAAATTAGGGTCTTCTTTTGCAGCTGGTTT
Organism: Polaribacter sp. Hel_I_88; assembly: GCF_000687935.1. NCBI lineage: Bacteria > Pseudomonadati > Bacteroidota > Flavobacteriia > Flavobacteriales > Flavobacteriaceae > Polaribacter > Polaribacter sp. Hel_I_88. The sequence continues at coordinate 1,162,568 of NZ_JHZZ01000001.1, forward strand.
TTCTACTTTTAAATTGATTTTTACCTCAATTTTTGCATCAACATTGGTTTGGATCGCCTTTGTAATTTCAGCCTCAATTTTCTTTTTTGCCTGTAAAGTTGGATTACTGATGGTAACATCTACGTTTACTTCATCTCCAAAAATTACTACATTTTTAACATTATTACCTTCTATTAAACTTTTTCCTTCTCCAGGAGCTGTAATAGTTTCTAATGCTTTGTATATATCTTGTTTATTAAAACTCATTTGTTTTGCTATTTGCTTTTAGCTCTTGAGCTAATAGCATTATTTTTATTTAATCTCGATTACAAAGATACGTTTTAACAATAAGAAAATAAAGCTAATAAATTGTGAATATTTATGGTTTGATAAGTGGAAATTATAGACTATAATTTTAGTAAATAGTGAGTATTTTTTTAGACACGAATTTCACAAATTTCTCTAATTATATTTTATAATTTTCGATAAATTGAGAAATAATAAAATAAAGATTTTAAACTAAAGTTCTTCAGAAGGATTCCAATAAACTTTGTCTAGCTCTTGAATTTGGTTATCAATCACAACAATGCCTTCATTTTCTAATAATTGTTGCATTAAATTTGTGCCATCAAAATGATGTTTCCCTGTTAGCAAACCTTTTTTATTGACAACTCTGTGCGCAGGAACTTCCTCTTTTTGAGTGTGAGAATTATTCATGGCCCAGCCTACCATTCTTGCAGATTTTGCGGCTCCTAAATACGCACCAATGGCTCCATAGCTTGTAACTCTACCAAAGGGAATTTTACGTGCAACTTGATACACTTTCTCGAAAAAATTATCGGAATCTTTCATTTTAGGAAGGTAAAGATTATTTTAAAATATTTTACACAGAGATTCACAGAAAAAAAACATCAATAAAGAATATACAAAATTTATAACTTAAAAATCACTTCGACAAGCTCAGTGTGACATTTTGAGTTTTAACCGAAATTGTGTAAGATTTTTTCTTCCTGAAACCTGCATTTAGAGCAGACGAAATGGAAAAGTTAAGAGGGGCTATACTTTAATCGAAATTGAATATATGTAATTGGCTTATTAACTTCTAAATATTGGTTTTCGTAAAAAGTCTGAGTTTCTGTAACTTCTTTTGGAGCGCCTTCATTTTTATATACATTATGGTTTGCATATAAAATTTCATGACCTTCTCCATGCAATAACCCTAAAGTATAACCGTGCATAAATTCAGAATCTGTTTTTAAGTTCATAATACCATCTTCTTTTAAAATAGTGTGGTATTTTTTCATAAAACTAGCATTCGTCATTCTATGTTTTGTACGCTGAAATTTTATTTGCGGATCTGGAAATGTTATCCAAATTTCTGAAACTTCATTTTTTGCAAAAATAAAATCAACCAACTCAATTTGCGTTCTTACAAAGGCTACATTTGGTAAATTTTCTTCAGTAGCCGTTTTTGCACCTCGCCAAAAACGAGCACCTTTTATATCAATGCCTATATAGTTTTTGTTGGGGTTTTTTCTAGCCAAAGCAATTGTATATTCGCCTTTTCCACAACCCAATTCAACAATAATAGGATTATCGTTTTCAAAAAAAGAATACCATTTACCTTTTAAAGAAAAGTTAGTAATAACTTCTTCTCTAGTAGGCTGAATGACATTTTTGAACGTTTCATTTTCTTCGAAACGTTTTAATTTATTTTTACTTCCCAAATCGTAAAATTAGGCTCTATCTTCTGTTCCTTCGTCTACGAATCTTTTAGATTCTTTCATCCAGTAAGCGAATAAAACTAAAAGAACTAGTAAAAAACCAAAATTTGGAATGTTAGAAATCCACCAACCTGCATCTGCAGTAGCTATTTGTAGTCGCAACCACTCAAAAGGCAGGAACAAAATATCTGTGAACAAACTACCAATCCATTTAAAAATATTGCTTGCTATCATAACTTAATTATCTTTACAGTTGCAAAAATAACAAAAGAAACAATGCTAGCCAATTTTTTAAACAAATCTAAACCAATCAATTTTATTGGTTTGCTTATTTTATTTTTTATAGGCTTTCTATTTAGCGTTTTTTCTACCTTTTTTGCAGAGACTTTTAATGGCGATTTGTTTATTAAAAGTGTTGTTTTATTATTGCTTTTTATGCTTGTTTTTTTCGTGTATAATTTTATCATCAGTAAAAATAAATTAACGCACGACAATTCTTATGCTTACTTCTTTTTTACACTATTAACATTGTGTTTTTTGCAGGAACTATTAGAATATCGAGTTTTAATTTTAGCAACTATTTATCTTTTGTTTATCCGAAAATTATATAGTTTACGCTCTTCTAAAAAAGTTTTAGAAAAGCTTTTTGATAGTGGTTTTTGGTTGGGCATTTTATGTATTTTAGAACCACTAACTATTATTTTATTTTTATTAATTTATATAGCTAGCTATTTGCATAAAAAAATTACAATACACACTTTATTAGTGCCTATTATTGGTTTTATAACACCTATTTTTCTTTATTTTACGTATTTCTTTTGGTTTGATAGAACAGAGGAGTTTACCAACAATTTCAATTTTAACATTTATTTTGACGCTCAATTTTACACAGAGTCAAAATTTTATTGGGTGTTTAGTTGTCTATTAATTTTTACAATAATATCCATTTTCTTTAAATCGATTGGAGCATTATCCGTAAATAATACGTTTCGTAAAAATTGGATTTTAATAATCACTAATTTTTCACTCTTACTAACATTCTTATTATGTATTCCTGAAAAAACCGGGGCTGAAGTAATTTATATTTTATTTCCTATTTCCATAATTTTAGCAAATGGCGTGGAACTTATCAGTAAAAAAATACTAAAAAATATTGTTTTGTATTTCTTTTTAATCTGCGCAATTTCAGTTTGTGTTTTGTTATAATTTTTGACCAAAAGCTAAATCTCCAGCATCTCCTAAACCAGGTATAATATAGCCTTTTTCGTTTAAAGAATCATCAATAGTAGCAATCCATAAATGGGTATTTTCAGGAAAATGTTCTGCCACAAAATCTACACCTTCTTTTGCACCAATAACAGCTAAAATATGAATGTCTTTTGGAATTCCTTGTTTTTTAATAGCCTCGTAAACAGCCACTAAACTTTGCCCAGTTGCCAACATTGGGTCTGCTAATAACAAAGTTTTATTTTCAATTTCTGGTGATGCAAAGTATTCTACCACAATTTCAAATTCTTGGTCATTATTTGGGTGATGTCTGTAAGCTGAAATAAACGCATTTTCTGCTTTGTCAAAATAGTTTAAAAGTCCTTGGTGCAAAGGCAAACCAGCTCTTAAAATGGAACATAAAACCAAATCGTTTGTTGGTAATTGTACCTCTTTATTTCCTAATGGAGTTGTTACATCAACCTTATTATATGAAAGTGTTTTGCTTAATTCGTAGCTTAAAATTTCTCCTATTCTTTCGATATTTCTTCTAAAACGTAAAGAATCTTTTTGGATATTTTTATCTCTTATTTCTGATAAAAAAGTGTTTAAAACTGAATTATTTTCTGCTATGTGATGAATTGTCATTGTGTAAGAATTTTATCAAACTTACAAAAAAAGCAAATAAACTTTTAAAGTAAGTTGTGATAAATAGGTTTTAATCATTTTCGAACTGTTTTTTATACATCAGATTTAAAATTTATCATCAACTTTGCAAACTAATTTTTTTAGTAGTTTATAATGAACAAAAGAGTACTTGCCTTAATTGCAGTTTCTATAGCCACACTTATTTACGGATTAAATTACACCATTGCAAAAGAAGTGATGCCAACGTATGTAAAGCCTTTCGGTTTTATATTGATTCGAGTTTTAGGAGCTACTATTATTTTTTGGTTGGTAAGTTTATTTGTTAAATCAGAAAAAATAGAAAAAGGTGATTACAGCAAAATTTTTATTGCTTCAATTTTTGGTGTTGCCTTAAATATGCTAACTTTCTTTAAAGGTTTAAGTTTAACTACACCTATTAGTGCCTCTGTAATGATGGTGATGTCACCAATTATGGTGCTGATATTTTCGAGTATCATCATTAAAAAAACGATTGGAAAACAGCGAATTTTAGGTGTTTTCATTGGCTTAATTGGTACTATTTTACTAATTACGTATGGTAGTTCTAACAATTCGACAGCTACTAATAGTAATTTTGGTAACTTTTTGGTTTTTATAAACGCAGCTTCTTACGGTTTGTATTTGGTTTTAGCCAAAGATTTAGTTAAAAAATACCATCCAATTACGTTTATAAAATGGTTTTATTTGTTCGGACTAATTTTGGTATTTCCTTTTGGATTTCATGAATTTTCCCAAATTTCTTGGCAAGAAATGCCTACAAATATTTATTGGAACATAGGTTTTGTCGTTATTTTTACAACTTGTATTACCTATCTTTTTAATTTGTATGGCTTATCGAAATTAAAACCTACAACTGTAAGTGTTTTTATTTATTTGCAACCTGTAATTGCCACAATTTATGCGCTAATTGTTGGAAGCGATTCTTTGAATATCATAAAAATTATTGCAACTATTTTTATATTTTTTGGTGTTTATTTGGTTACAAAACAGGTTGATAAATCTACCAAATAAAAAGTATCTTTGCATTTCATTTAAAAAATGAATTTATATGATTCAATCTATGACTGGTTATGGAAAATCTGTGTTGCAATTGCCAACCAAAAAGGTAACCATAGAAATAAAATCTTTAAACAGTAAAAATTTAGATTTAAACGTTCGAATTCCTTCTTATTACAAAGAGAAAGAATTAGATGTGCGTAAAAAATTGGCAAAGTCTTTAGTAAGAGGAAAAGTAGATTTTTCTATTTTTGTTGAAATGACTGCTGATGAAACGTCTACAACTGTAAACACTGGCGTTGTAAAACAATACATGCAGCAGTTAAGAAATGTTGTTCAAACAGGAAGAACAGATGATGTTTCGCTTTTAAGAATGGCAATTTCTATGCCTGATGCTCTAACAACTGCACGTGAAGAATTAGATGAAAATGAGTGGAGTATTATAGATAAACATATTGATGAAGCACTCAAAAACATTATACAATATAGAGTGGATGAAGCTGCTTCTTTAGAAATTGATTTTAGAGAAAGAATTACCAACATTAGACACTATTTAGAAGAAGTTAAAAGTTTTGATGCTGATAGAGTTGAAAACGTAAAAACACGTTTGCAAAAAGCTATCGACGATTTAAAAGTGGATACAGATCAAAATAGATTTGAACAAGAATTGATTTATTATCTAGAAAAATTAGATATTAATGAGGAGAAAGTTCGTTTGGAAAATCATTTAAATTATTTCATAGAAACTTTACAAACAGAGGATTCTAATGGTAAAAAATTAGGATTTATTGTCCAAGAAATGGGAAGAGAAATCAACACAACAGGTTCTAAAGCAAATTTTGCACCTATGCAAAAAGCAGTAATTCAAATGAAAAACGAGTTAGAACAAATTAAAGAGCAAATTTTAAATGTGCTTTAAACAAGCTGAATTTATTTCAACTTTTTATTTTATGAAATTACAGTAAAACTTACTGCAAGGTTTCAAAAATCTTGCAACTATTTAAATTCTAATTACAAGATGCTGAATCAAAATCAGCATGACAAATACTAAAATATATGTCAGACTTTAAAGGAAAATTATTTGTGTTTTCAGCACCTTCTGGTTCTGGTAAAACCACAATTGTTCGCCATTTATTACAACAAGAAAAATTTAATTTAGAATTCTCAATATCAGCAACTTCTAGAGAACCAAGAGGTTTTGAAAAAGATGGTGTAGATTATTATTTTATCTCTTTAAAAGACTTTAAAAATCATATTAAAGCTGATGATTTTTTGGAGTGGGAAGAAGTGTACAGAGATAACTTTTATGGCACTTTAAAAAGCGAAGTAGAAAGAATTTGGGCACAAAAAAAACATGTTATTTTTGATATTGATGTAGTTGGTGGCTTACGAATAAAAAGGAAATATCCGAACGAAACATTGTCCGTTTTTGTGAAACCACCAAGCGTAGATGAGCTAAAAATTCGACTTAAAAAACGTAAAACAGAAAGCGAAGAAAAAATTAATATGCGAATTGCAAAAGCTTCTGTAGAATTAGCAACAGCTCCTCAATTTGATAAAATTATAAAAAATTACGATTTAATAGATGCTTTAAAAGAAGCTGAAGATTTGATGAGTGATTTTTTGGGATTGGAAAAATAAGTTAGAAGCTGGAAGTATGAAGCTGGATGTTGACAAACTTGCTCCTTCAAACTCCCTGCTTTAAACTTTAAACTATAATTTATGAGCAAAATAGGTTTATACTTTGGCACTTTTAATCCCATTCATATTGGTCATTTAATTATTGCCAATTATATGGTTGAAAACTCTGATTTGGACGAAATTTGGATGGTCGTAACACCTCATAATCCTTTTAAAAAGAAAAAATCTTTGTTGGATAATCACCATCGTTTTGAGTTGGTTTATAGAGCAACTGAAGAATATATGAAGATTAAACCTTCGGATATTGAGTTTAAATTACCTCAGCCAAATTATACCGTTTTTACGTTAGCACATATTGCAGACAAATATCCTGACAAAGAATTTTGTTTGATTATGGGTGAAGACAACCTGAAAAACTTCCATAAATGGAAAAATTATGAGGTTATTTTAGAACATCATCATATTTATGTGTATCCTAGAATTGCTGATGGAGAAGTTGAACATCGATTTAAAAATCACCCAAAAATTCATAAAGTTGATGCACCAATCATGGAAATTTCATCAACCATGATTAGAAAAGGAATACAGCAACAAAAGAACGTAAAACCGATGTTAACCAAAGAAGTTTGGCAATATATAGACGAAATGAATTTTTATAAAAAATAGTTTCGCTATTTTTACGTTCTTATATAAATAACAATTTCAAACATAATTTTTTTTGAAAAAACAAAGCAAAAAAAAAGGAAAACTTAAACAAAAACTAACTGATAAATACAGATTAGTCGTTTTAAACGAAGACACTTTTGAGGAACGTTTCTCTTTGAAACTATCACTTTTAAATGTATTTGTGTTGGGTGGTGTTTTGTCTTTTTTATTGATTTTGGTAACCACATTTATCATCACTTTTACACCTGTTAAAGAATATATTCCTGGATATTCATCTACCGAATTAAAAATAAAAGCCACAAAACTAGCTTTCCAAACAGATTCTTTAAAAAGAAAACTAGATATTTTACATGATTATACCATTGCTTTAAGACCAATATTAACTGGCGAAATAAAGCCTAACATTTTAGACTCTGTAGAAATTGAAGCTGAAAAAGTAATTATTAAAGATAGTTTACTAAATGCAAGTAGGGAAGATTCTATTTTTAGAGAAAAAATTGAAAGTCAAGATCGTTTTCCCATTCAAAATAATGCCACAAGCAATGTAAAAATTGTATTTTTTGCACCTTTAAATGGTACAATTTCGCAAGATTACGACTCAAAAACAAAACATTTGGCTGTAGATATTGTTGCCAAAAAAAATTCGCCAGTAAAAGCCACTGCTGATGGTAGCGTAATTTTTTCTGGCTGGACCACAGAAACTGGGTATGTAATTATTTTAAAACACGCTTACAACTATATTTCTGTGTATAAACACAATGGAAACTTACTAAAACAACAAGGAGATTTTGTAAAATCTGGCGAAGTTATTGCAAGTGTAGGTTCTACAGGAGAACTCTCTACAGGACCTCATTTACATTTTGAACTTTGGAGTGATGGTTATGCAGTAAATCCAACAAATTTGATTGATTTTAAATAATGAGTATAAAATCCTTTTTTGCAATTCCGTTTGCTAAATTCGCCACAAGAAGTGTTTATAAATGGGCAAATAACCCTCATAAAACACAAGACAAGGTTTTTAAAAATTTAATATCAAAAGCAAAAAACACTGCCTTTGGTAAAGATCATGATTTTAAAAATATTGTTACGTATACTGATTTTAAACAACGTGTAAAAGTTACTGATTACGAAGGTTTACGACCTTATGTTGATAGAATGGTTGCTGGTGAGGAAGATATTTTGTGGCCAGGAAAACCATTGTACTTTGCAAAAACTTCGGGTACAACATCTGGCGCAAAATACATACCAATCACCAAAGAATCGATGCCAACACATATTAAAGCAGCAAGAAATGCTTTGTTGTTTTATATCGCAGAAAAAAATGATGCAAGTTTTGTTGATGGTAAAATGATTTTTTTACAAGGAAGCCCAGTTTTACAAGATAAAAATGGGGTTAAATTGGGTAGATTAAGTGGAATTGTAGCTCATTATGTACCTCAATATTTATTAAAAAACAGATTGCCAAGTTGGGAAACCAACTGTATTGAAGATTGGGACACCAAAGTAAATGCCATAGTTGAAGAAACTGTAAATGAAGATTTGTCTGTTATTAGCGGAATTCCTTCTTGGGTGCAAATGTATTTTGAGAAACTGATTGAAAAAACAGGAAAGCCGATTTCTGAAACCTTCCCAAATTTTAATTTCTTTATTTATGGTGGTGTAAATTTTGAACCTTATAAAAATAAGTTCGAAAGTTTAATTGGTAAAAAAATTGATTACATAGAATTATATCCAGCATCTGAAGGTTTTATTGCCTACCAAGATTCGCAAACCGAAAAAGGAATGTTGTTGCAGTTAGATTCTGGAATTTTCTATGAATTTATTCCTGCAACTGAGTTTTTTGATGAAAACCCAACAAGAATTTCTTTAAAAGACGTAAAAATTGGCGTTAATTATGTCATCATTTTAAATACAACTGCTGGTCTTTGGGGTTATAATATTGGCGATACTGTAGAATTTACATCAACAAAACCATACAGAATTAAAGTTACAGGACGTATAAAACACTTTATCTCTGCCTTTGGCGAACATGTTATTGGTAAAGAAGTAGAGAAAGCTTTAAACGATTCAATTTCTGGAACTAACATCAATATTAGTGAGTTTACAGTAGCTCCTCAAGTAAACCCAGAAAATGGTTTGCCTTACCATGAATGGTTTATTGAGTTTACAAACGAGCCAGAAAATTTAGAAGAATTTGCAACCAAAATTGATATTGCTATGCAAGCCCAAAATATTTATTATTTAGATTTAATTACGGGTAAAGTTTTACGACCTTTAATTGTTAGAAAAGTAAAAAAGGGTGGTTTTCATGAATATATGAAATCGATTGGAAAATTTGGTGGGCAAAATAAAATTCCACAATTGTCTGATAATCGAAAAATTGCAGATGTTTTACAGAATTTTTTAGAAAAATAAAAAATATAAAAAATGGGAGGAGATTATTTATTTGCAGTTTTAGCTATAGGCTTAGTAATTGTATATTTTTACAATAAATCTAGAGGTAACAGACGTAAATAACATCAGCATAAAAAAAATCGTTTTGAGTGATTTTGATTTTCTTTAAATCGAAACATTTTTAAATTACATCATCAATAAAAAAATATGAGTACAATTAGAATTACAAAACAATTTAATTTTGAAACAGGACATGCCTTATATGGTTATGATGGAAAATGTAAAAATGTGCACGGACATTCTTACAAACTTTCTGTTACTGTTTCTGGAAAGCCAATTAATGATAATACAAATGTAAAGTTTGGTATGGTGATCGATTTTAGTGATTTAAAAAAAATTGTAAATGAAGAAATTGTAGATGTTTTTGATCATGCAACCGTTTTTAATAAAAACACACCTCATGTAGAATTGGCAAAAGAATTAATGGATAGAGGACATGATGTTTTATTGGTAGATTACCAGCCAACAAGTGAAATGATGGTAATTGACTTTGCTGAAAAAATAAAGAAAAGATTACCAAAAAACATCAAACTGCATTCTATAAAACTACAAGAAACAGATACAAGCTTTGCTGAATGGTTTGCAAAGGATAATTAATTTTTAGTAAAACAGTAACGTTCTAAAAGTTTTAATAAAACTATATTTACCAAAATTTTGTACTGATGAAAAAAATAAATTTTATTATATGTTTATGTATTTCTGCAATTTTAGTAAGTTGTGGAGATGATAATAGTGATGATCGCTTGTTGATAACAAATGCTAATTTACAAGGCACTTATCAAATGGGCGCTTTTAATCAAACAATCGATGAATCTGCAACCTCTTCTTCAGGTGCTACTGTTAACCTATCTTCAACGACTAGCGTTGGCGATATTTACAATTTAGATATTATTATCAATGAAAACGGAACCTATTCTGCTTCAGGACAATACACATTTGATTTTGTTACAACACCTAATGGAAGTGCTCAAGTAACAGGCTCAACTATAGTTGATGTTGAAGTCTTAGGAAATTTTACAATAAATTCTTTAGAGAACACTATTACTTTTATAGATTCAACTTCTATAGAAGATGAATTCCTTTCAGGTACTTACAATATTGTGCTTCTAAATTCAAATACGTTAAGTTTAGTTCAAGAAATTGAAATTTCTAATGGATCTTTAAATAATGCTACCAAAACTAGTTTTAGTTTTATAAAGTAATATTATTCAGTTTAAAATATGAAGCTGTCTTAATTAGACAGCTTTTTTTATGGTTAAAATTTAATTTATTATTTACCATTAAATTCGTTCATGGTATTGCTTAAACCTGCAGTACCAAAAGAAGTAATTATTTTTGCTGATGTTGGTAAACGCTCAATTAGCAAACTAGTTTCCTCCTTGTTCCATTCGCCTAAAACATAATCTACTTGACGCCCTTTTGAGTAATTTGCGCCAACTCCAAAACGAAATCTTGGGTATTTGTTAGTCGCTAATTTATCTTGAATATCTTTTAACCCATTATGACCACCATCAGAACCTTTTGCTTTAATTCTAATTGTTCCAAAATCGATATTTAAATCATCTGTAACTACCAATAAATTTTCGATAGCAATATTTTCTTTGTTCAACCAAAACTTTACAGCTTTGCCACTTAAATTCATATAAGTATTTGGTTTTAGAAGGATAAACGTTCTTCCCTTAAAACGAAAACTAGCTACATCTCCTAATGTTTCTGTTGTAAAACTAACCTTGTGTTCTTCTGCAGTTTCATCAAGAATTTTAAAACCAATATTATGACGTGTATTGGTATATTTTTCGCCAATATTTCCTAAACCAACTATTAAATATTTCTTCATTTCATCTTCTTTTGTATCAACTTTTACATCAAATATATTAGAGAAAAAGTTTTTCAAATTCATCGCCCAAAAATAAGAAGAAATAAACAATGTTTCTTATTCAATATTTGATTTTGCATCGAAGCATTATTGCAAACAAATTAAATTCTATTGCTTAAAATTAAAAAGTTTGATAAACTTTTACTTATAAAATTTAAGGGTAAAAAAAAGCGTTACAAAAATGTAACGCTTTTAATATATCTATTTTTAAGACTAACTATTCAGTTGCAGTTGCTCCTTCTTCAGTAGCTTCTACATCTTCATCTTCATCATCTTCTACTGCAGTTGCATTACGTGAAGTTCTTACTTGCACAACTACTGTATTCTCTGGATGCATAAATGTATAATCTTCATTAATTAAAGATTTGATCACTAATTTATGACCAATTTTTAATTTAGAAATGTCTGCACTTACAAAATCTGGTAAGTTAGCTGGTAATGCTTTTACTTTTAATTTACGGTTTGTAAAACGTAAAGAACCACCATTTAATACTCCTGGAGAAGTACCAACTAATTTTACAGGAATATTCATTGTAATTTCTTTATCATCAAATAATTGATAAAAATCTACATGTAAGATAGTATCTTTTACTGGGTGAAACTGAATATCTTGTAAAACCGCGCTTATTTTTTGTCCATCAACATTAAGACTTGCAGTATATACATTTGGAGTATATACCAAGTTTTTAAACGCTTTTTCTTCTGCTGAAAAGTGTATTGGTGTTTCTCCTCCGTAAATAACGCAAGGAACCATACCAGCATTACGTAAGGCTTTGGTAGCTACCTTGCCCACGCTTTCTCTTTTTGATCCTTTAATTGTAATTGATTTCATTACTTTATACTTAATTTAAATTAATTTTTCCATTCTTCTTATTTTATAAAGATAGAGATGAAGTTTACATTAAAAATTGTCCACTTATTGAGGTGTTATCTTGAACTTTGTGCATAACATCAGCGAATAAGGGCGCGCAAGATACAACTTTTATTTTAGAAGTCTCCTTCTTTAAAGGAATTGTATCTGAAACAATTAACTCTGTTAATGCAGAGTTTTCAATTTTCTCATAAGCGCCTCCAGAAAGTATGGGATGTGTACAAATTGCACGTACACTTAAAGCCCCTCTTTCCATCATTAAATTGGCTGCGTGTGCTAATGTTCCTCCAGTATCAATCATGTCATCTACCAAAACAACATTTTTACCTTCAACATCTCCAATTAATTCCATATTAGCAATTATGTTGGCTTTTATTCTTTGTTTGTAACAAATTACAACATCAGACATTAAATGTTTTGAATACGCATACGCTCTTTTAGAACCTCCCATATCTGGAGATGCAATTGTTAAGTTTTCTAAATTTAAGCTTTTTATATAAGGTAAAAATATAGTTGATGCGAATAAGTGATCTACTGGTTTTTCAAAAAATCCTTGAATTTGATCTGCATGTAAATCCATGGTCATAATTCTAGTTGCACCTGCTGCTTCTAAAAGTTTTGCAACTAATTTTGCACCAATAGCAACTCTAGGTTTGTCTTTCCTGTCTTGTCTTGCCCAACCAAAATAAGGCATAACTGCAGTAATATGTCTTGCAGATGCTCTTTTTGCAGCATCTAACATTAATAACATTTCCATTAAATTGTCTGCATTTGGGAATGTAGATCCAATAATAAAAACACGTCTTCCTCTTACAGATTCTTCAAAAGCTGGCTGAAATTCGCCATCGCTAAAATAGGTTGTATCTACTTTACCTAATGTTGTGTTGTATTCTTTGGCAATTTTTTCTGCTAAAACTGTACTTTGTCTACACGCAAATAACTTTGGTGTAAGTTGATTTTCAGACATTTGTTTGTTTTTTTGTTGTGTTGTTGTTTTGACTACAAAAGTAGAAATTATTTATTGCGTGTGAAATTTATTTTTTGACTTTAAAATTAAAAATATTTAGTAAGTTTGCATTCTCAAAAGTTTAGGACTTAAGTTGATTTTTAAATCTATTGAAAATTAAAAATTTTTTCTAACACTATTGCAGCTCAAGTGGCGGAATTGGTAGACGCGCTGGATTCAAAATCCAGTTCTTTCGGGAGTGTGGGTTCGATTCCCACCTTGAGTACTAAAAACCTATTAATCAATTGATTAATAGGTTTTTTTACCTCTAAAAGGATTCAACTTCTATTAAAGCAATCTCAACACATCATTTAAAATAGGATTTCCATTTTTCTGATTCCAAATTACGGAAAGTGTTGTTTTCTGCTGAATTTTATCTAACTCTATAAATTTAATTTTGTAACCTCTTTTTTTTGCTAAAGATTTGGGAACTATTGAAACTCCAAAACCGTTTTCAACTAATTTAAAAATAGAACTAGAGTGAATAGTGTTATGAGAAACTAAAGGTGTAAAACCACAATCATCAAAAATTTGCATCACTTTTTCGTAATAAGAAGCACTATATTTTGCATCAAAGAGTATAAAAGATTCATTTTTAAATTCCCCTAAATTTTTATAATTTTCTTGATTAGTTTTATGATTTTTTGGAAGAACCAGACAGAAATTCTCTTTTAAAATTGACTTTATTTCTAAATTTCTTGGCACTCTTTCCAAACGCACAAAACCGATATCTAAATCAAAAGAAAGCAAATCTTTAATTTGTTTTTGATTATCTATTTCTTTTAAATTGAATAGTATATCTGAATTATTTTTTTCAAATTTTAATAACAAATTCGGAATTACATCTTGCATAGCAGAACCCACATACCCAATTTTTAAAGCTCCCTTTTTTCCAGTTTCAAACAATTTTGCATTCTCTAAAGTGTGAGATAGTGTGTTTAATTGATTTGTAAATTCTTCTTTTAAATATTCACCAACCTTTGTTAAAACAACTCTTCTGTTATGTCTTTCAAATAAAGTGACCCCCAATTCATCTTCCATCTGTTTAATTTGTCTACTTAAACCTGGTTGAGAAATAAATAATTTTTCGGCTGCTTTTCTAAAATGTAATTCCTCTGCAACTGCTAAAAAATATTTTAGATGACGTAATTCTATTTGATGCTTCATAATTATCAATATAGATATAAAATGGTATTATAAAGCATTAAAAGTAATGATAAATTTGTACTTATACAATTCAACAGAAAATGACATTTAAATACGGAATAGAGCAACTTACACTTCAAAAAGTAAATGACATTGCAAATGGAAATTTACAAGCTATTATTAATGATGAAGCTAAAGAAAAAATAATTTCTTGTAGAAAGAAAGTAGAAATGATTACTAAAAACAACAAAGCCGTTTACGGAATCAATACAGGTTTTGGTCCTTTATGTGATGTGCAGGTTTCTGCAAAAGAAACTAATCTACTTCAAAAAAACTTATTAATTACACATGCAGTTGGTGTTGGAGAAAATATTGATAGTAAATTATCTAAAATTATGATGATTTGCAAAGTTCATGCACTTTGCCAAGGTTTTTCTGGTGTACGATTAGAATTGATAGAACGTATCATTTACTTCATAGAAAACGATTTATTGCCAACTGTACCAAAACAAGGCTCTGTTGGTGCTTCTGGAGATTTAGCTCCACTTTCTCATTTATTTTTACCTTTAATTGGAGAGGGTGATTTTTGGATTGAGAACCAAATTATTCCTGCTAAAAAAGTGTTAGAAAATCATCATTTAAAACCTTTAGAGTTAAAAGCAAAAGAAGGTTTAGGGTTGATAAATGGAACGCAATTTATTTTAGCACATACCATTACTGGCTTACTAAAAATGGAGTATTTATTAGATTTAGCAGATATTTCTGGAGCTATGAGTATTGAAGGTTACAAAGGAAGTGAATCTCCTTTTAGAGAAGAACTACACAAAATAAGACCTTTTAAAGGAAGTTTAAAAGTGGCTGAAAGAATGCGAATGTTATTTAAAGATTCTCAGAACGTAACATCGCATTTAGATTGTGAGCGTGTACAAGATCCATATTCTATGCGTTGCATTCCACAAGTTCATGGTGCCTCTAGAAATGCATTTAATCATTTATTAGAATTGGCAGAAATAGAAATGAATTCTGTGACAGACAATCCAATAGTTTTAAGTGAAACTGAAGCAATTTCTGGTGGTAATTTTCATGGACAACCTTTGGCAATGGCTTTAGATTATTGCTCTATTGCTGCAGCAGAATTAGGTAATATTGCTGATAGACGTTGTTATTTGTTGCTGGAAGGCAAATATGGTTTACCAAGATTACTTACCAAAAGTGGTGGCTTAAATTCAGGTTTTATGATTCCACAATATACAACTGCAGCTTTGGTTACAGAGAATAAATCTTTGTGTTTTCCTCCTTCTGCAGATAGCATTCCAACTTCTTTAGGACAAGAAGATCATGTTTCTATGGGAAGTATTTCTGGGAGACAATTCAATGAAATTTTAGGAAATTTAGAAAAAATACTAGCCATTGAGTTGCTATATGCTGCCCAAGCTTTAGAATTTAGAAGACCAAATACATTTTCTAAAATTATTGAAAAAAATCATAAAATAATAAGAGTAAAAGTTGATAAATTGGAAGAAGATAGATTGTTAAAAGTTGATATTAACAACATGATTCAATTGGTAAAAACTAAAAAATTTATTGTAAAGTAAAATTAGACATGACATTTAAAGAACAAATCTTACAAGGAATTCCAGATAAATTACCAGCAAAAAAAAGCTATCCAAAAGATGCAAACAGTGCTCCAAAAAGGAAAGATATTTTATCAGTAGATGAAAAAAAACTAGCATTAAAAAATGCGTTGCGATATTTCCCTAAAACATGGCATAAAGAACTAGCTATAGAATTTACGAACGAATTAAAAGAATTTGGCAGAATTTACATGTATAGATTTAAACCAGCTTATAAAATTTATGCAAGAAATATTCAAGATTATCCTGCAAAAACAACACAAGCAGCAGGAATTATGTTAATGATTCAAAATAATTTAAATCCAGATGTTGCTCAACATCCAGAAGAATTGATCACTTATGGAGGAAATGGAGCCGTTTTTCAGAATTGGGCACAATATCTTTTAGTGATGCAATATTTAGCAATAATGACAGAAAAGCAAACTTTGCATTTGTATTCTGGTCATCCAATGGGCTTATTTCCATCCTCTAAAAATGCGCCAAGAGTTGTGGTTACTAATGGAATGACAATTCCAAATTACTCAAAACCAAATGATTGGGAAAAAATGAATGCTTTAGGCGTTTCTCAATATGGACAAATGACAGCTGGTTCATTTATGTATATTGGGCCTCAAGGAATTGTGCATGGAACCACAATTACAGTGATGAACGCATTTCGAAAAATCTTGAAAAAAGATGAAAATCCGAATGGGAAAATATTTTTAACAGCAGGTTTAGGAGGCATGAGTGGTGCACAACCAAAAGCAGGAAATATTGCTGGTTGTATAACTATTTGCGCAGAAGTAAATCCAAAAGCTGCCACAAAAAGACACGAACAAGGTTGGGTAGATGTTTTAATTGATGATATCAATGTTTTAGTTGAAAGAACTGTAGAAGCTCAAAAAAATAACGAAGTTGTTTCCATAGCTTTTATAGGAAATGTAATTGATGTTTGGGAAAAATTTGATGAAGAAAATATATTTATCCACATTGGTTCAGACCAAACTTCACTTCACATTCCTTGGACTGGTGGTTATTATCCTGCAGATATATCTTATGAAGAATCTAATATTTTAATCAAAGAAAACCCTGAATTATTTAAAGAAAAAGTTCAAGAATCTTTAAGAAGACATGCAAAATCCATCAATAATCACACTAAAAAAGGAACGTATTTTTTTGATTATGGAAATGCATTTTTATTAGAATCTTCAAGAGCTGGAGCAGATGTGATGGCTGAAAATAATATCGACTTTAAATACCCTTCTTATGTGCAAGATATTTTAGGCCCTATGTGTTTCGATTATGGTTTTGGTCCTTTTAGATGGGTTTGCGCTTCTGGAAAACAAAAAGATTTAGACAAAACTGATGAAATTGCAGCCAAAGTTTTGAAAAAGTTGATGAAAAAATCGCCCAATGAAATTAAATTGCAAATGCAAGATAATATCACTTGGATCAAAAACGCAAAATCAAACAAAATGGTGGTGGGTTCTAAAGCAAGAATTTTATATGCAGATTCAGAAGGACGTATTAAAATTGCGAAAGCATTTAATAAAGCCATTAAAAAAGGTAAAATTGACCCAGTAATTTTGGGCAGAGATCATCATGATGTAAGTGGCACAGATTCTCCTTTTAGAGAAACTTCTAACATTTATGATGGTAGTAAGTTTACTGCAGACATGGCAATTCATAACGTAATTGGCGATAGTTTTAGAGGCGCAACTTGGGTTTCCATTCACAATGGTGGTGGTGTTGGTTGGGGAGAAGTTATTAATGGAGGTTTTGGAATGTTTTTAGATGGCTCTAAAAAAGCTACTAAAAATATAGAAAACATGCTTTTTTATGATGTGAATAACGGAATTGCAAGAAGAAGTTGGGCAAGAAATGATGAAGCTATTTTTGCTATTAAAAGAGAAATGAAAAGAACTCCCAACTTAAAAGTAACTTTACCTAACTTAGTAGAAGAAAACCTTTTAAAAGACTTGTTTTAATGAGAACCCTTTTTAAAAATATCAAAGAATTAATTCAGGTTAGAGAAGAAAAAATAACATTTCTTTCTGGTGCGGCAATGAGCATTTTACCAACCATAAAAAATGCTTTTTTAATTGTTGAAAATGAAACCATTTCAGACTTTGGAAAAATGGAAAATTGTCCAAAAGAAAATTTTGATAAAACAATTGATGTTACAGGTAAAATGGTTTTACCTTCTTGGTGCGATTCTCACACACATCTGGTTTTTGCAGGAAATAGGGAAAGCGAATTTGTAGATAGAATTAAAGGTATTTCTTACCAAGAAATTGCAAATAATGGTGGTGGAATTTTAAATTCAGCTAAAAAATTACAAGCAACTTCAGAAGATGAATTATATAACCAAAGTAAAGTTCGTTTAGAAGAAATTATACATTTAGGAACTGGTGCTGTAGAAATTAAATCAGGTTATGGTTTAACAAAAGATGCAGAACTAAAAATGCTGCGAGTTATTAAAAAACTCAAAGAAAATTATCCCATAGAAATAAAAGCAACTTTTTTAGGTGCACATGCAGTTCCTTCCGAATTTAAATATAACAAAAGTGGTTATCTACAAATGTTGATTGATGATATTCTGCCAACAATCAAAAAGGAAAACTTAGCAGATTTTATAGATATTTTTTGTGAAACTGGGTATTTTTCTGTGGATGATACCAACAAAAT
This sequence comes from Polaribacter sp. Hel_I_88, assembly GCF_000687935.1. NCBI lineage: Bacteria > Pseudomonadati > Bacteroidota > Flavobacteriia > Flavobacteriales > Flavobacteriaceae > Polaribacter > Polaribacter sp. Hel_I_88. Next base: position 1,181,121 of record NZ_JHZZ01000001.1, read on the forward strand.
TTTAAAAGCAGGAAAAGAAGTTGGTTTGGTTGGTAAAATTCACGTAAATCAATTTAATTCTATTGGAGGCATTCAAGTTGGTGTAGAAAATAAGGTGCTTTCTGTAGATCATTTAGAAGAAATGCGAGAAGAAGATTTTGAAGCCTTAAAAAACACCAAAATAATGCCAGTTGCTTTGCCAAGTTGTTCATATTTTTTAGGAATACCATACACGCCTGCAAGAAAAATAATTGATGAAGGTTTGCCATTAGCTTTGGCAACTGATTACAATCCAGGTTCTACACCTTCTGGAAATATGAATTTTGTAGTTTCAAGTGCTTGCATTAAAATGAAAATGACTCCAGAAGAAGCTATAAATGCAGCAACTATTAATGGTGCTTATGCTATGAATTTACAAGATAAAGTGGGTTCTATTACTAAAGGAAAATTGGCAAATTTAATAGTAACCAAAGAAATTAATTCTTATCATTTTATTCCTTATTCTTTTGGAAATCATTGTATAGAAAAAGTGTTTCTGAAAGGAAAAGAAATCAAAAAATAAAACTATGGATTTTTTTAAAGGTTTAAATGTTGATTATAAAGCTGGAAATAAAGATGATTATTCTGGAAGAAATTCTAAAAATGAAGATCAATATTGGCACGAAAACATTAAAGTTAATTCTATAGAAAATTTAGAAATTGATATTGGCATCATTGGCTACGTTTGTGATGAAGGCGTACAAAGAAATCAAGGTAGAATTGGCGCTAGAAAAGGCCCTAGAAGTTTACGAAATCAATTAGGAAAACTTCCCATTCATTTTGAAAACAAAAATATTGTTGATTTTGGTGATATTGTTTGTGTTGATGAAAATTTAGAAAACTGTCAAACTGCACTTTCAAAAATGATCTCTAAATTAATTACAAATAAAGTTTTACCAATTGCCATTGGTGGAGGGCATGATATTGCTTACGCAAACTTTAACGGAATTAAAGATGCCTTAAAAAATTCAACAAAAAACAACATCGGAATTATAAATTTTGATGCTCATTTTGATTTGAGAAAGGTTGAAAATCAGCCAAATTCAGGAACACCTTTCAATCAAATTTTATCAGAAAATAAAAATGCAAGTTATTTTGCAATTGGAATTCAACAACAATCAAACACGAAAGAATTATTTGAAATTGCAGCAAAAAATAATGTTTCTTTTGTTTCTAATTTTGAATGTGAAACTTTTAATATCGACTTAAAAAATAAGTTAAATTCATTTATTGAAAAAGTAGATTATGTATACATCACTATAGATTTAGATGGATTTTCTTCTGCTTTTGCTTCAGGAGTAAGTGCTCCTTCTTCACTGGGTTATTCTCCAAATTTCGTATACCAAGTACTCACTTTTCTATTCCAAAGTAAAAAAATAATTTCTTGTGATATAGCAGAATTAAACCCAGATTTTGATATTGACAACTCCACAGCAAAATTAGCTGCAAAATTGTTAGATTTTATGGTTTTGATTTCTTAATTATTACAATCTGTTATCAATAATACTTTGCACAACTTCTGTGCTTTACAATGAGAAATCCTTCAATTTGTTCTTAATTTTTTTCCATGCAATCCTGATTTGCTGTATTTGTGTATTAATTTTCCAACCACTTTAGAAATGGAAGGAATTAATAAAAAAACTCTAACTTTTCAGCTAGAGTTTTCCTCGTTTTAAAGTAATTCAACTTAAACTAGCTCCTTAAATTTTTAATAATATTTAAAGCTTCTCTAGTTGTACTTTCTATTTTAGCATAGTCAAAACTACCATCTGCAGTTTTAGACATTAATTTTGAGCCCATTCCAACACAAGTTACACCTGCATTAAACCAGCCTTCTAAATTCTCTTTGGTTGGTGATACACCTCCTGTTGGCATAATCGAAGTCCAAGGTTGTGGACCTTTAATCCCTTTTACAAATTGAGGACCATAAATATCACCAGGAAATAACTTTACGATTTCGCAACCTAATTCTTCTGCTCTAGCAATTTCTGTTAATGTTCCACAACCTGGAGACCATAATACTTTTTTACGGTTACAAGCTATGGCAATATCTTCTCTTAAAACTGGAGTTACAATAAAATTTGCCCCTAAAGCCATGTATAAAGAAGCAGCTGCTCCATCTGTTACAGAACCTACACCCATTACCATTCCTGGTAATTCAGCAATTGCATATTTTGTTAATTCGCCAAAAACTTCGTGAGCGAAATCTCCTCTAGCAGTAAACTCCATTAAACGAGCTCCACCATCATAACATGCTTTTAATACTTTTTTACTTACTTCTATATCTTTATGAAAAAACAAAGGAACCATTCCTGTATCTTTCATTACTTGTGCTACTTCTAATCTTGTAAATTGAGCCATAATATTGTGTAATTGTTTATTGTGTAAATGTGTAATTGTTGTTAATCTTAATAATTATGCAAATTCTAAAACACTTACACAATTAATCGTTTCAACAATTAAACCCTTTTTAACGAGCTACTCTACCAGAAGCATCTCCTCCCATTAATTTTTCAACTTCTGCAACAGTTGCTAAATTTGCATCACCTTTAATTGTGTGTTTTAAACAAGATGCAGCTACTGCAAAATCTAATGCATTTTGATCATCTTCTGGGTATTTTAACAATCCGTAAATTAAACCTCCCATAAATGAATCTCCACCACCAACTCTATCTACGATATCTGTAATTTGATATTGACGCGTTTGTAATAATTGTTTTCCATCATATAAAACACCAGCCCAAGTATTATGAGATGCAGATATAGAACCTCTTAAAGTAGTAATTACTTTTTTAGCTCTTGGAAATTTCTCCATCATTTGTTCACAAACAGATAAAAATGCTTCTGCTTTTACATTATGCCCTTCTGTTTGTACAGAAATTCCTGCTGGTTTAATACCAAAGTGCATTTCTGCATCTTCTTCGTTTCCTAAAACAATGTCACAGTAAGAAGTTAATTCCGTCATTATTTTTTCTCTGTGAGCATCATCACAAAAATTCCAAAGTTTTGCTCTATAGTTTAAATCTGTAGAAATTGTAATTCCTTTTGCACTAGCAGCTTTTACAGCTTCTAAACACACATCTGCAGCTCCTTGAGAAATTGCAGGCGTAATTCCTGTCCAATGAAACCATTCTACTCCTTCAAAAACGGCATCCCAATCAATCATTCCAGATTCTATTTCTGCAATTGCAGAATGTGCTCTATCATAAACAACTTTAGATCCTCTTGAAACTGCACCAGTTTCTAAAAAGTAAATCCCTAATCTGTCTCCACCATACACAATTTTATCTACTTTTACGCCTCTTTTACGCATTTCCATCATTGCACAAGCACCAATATCATTTTTTGGCAAACGTGTTACAAAATCTACATCTACTCCATAATTTGCTAAAGAAACTGCTACATTAGATTCTCCTCCTCCATAAACAACATCAAAACTACTTGCTTGAGAAAATCTTAAAAATCCTTGTGGAGCTAATCTTAACATAATTTCTCCAAACGTTACTACTTTACCCATTTTGTATATAATTTATAAGTTAAATTTAATTGGTTAAACGTTTAACCAAATTCTCAAAATAAAATCAAAACCCATATTTTGCTATTTGTTTTGATTATTCTAATTCAAACACTATATTTGTTTAAACGATTAAGCAAATATATAAAAATTTGGCAATTAAAAAGAAAACTACGATAAAAGATATTGCAAATGTTTTAAATATCTCTGCAGCTGCTGTTTCGAAAGCACTACATAATGATCCTAGAATCAGCGAAAAAACTAAAAAAGCAGTTAGGCAGGTTGCTGAAAATTTAAACTATCAGCCCAATCATTTAGCAAGTGCTTTAAGAAGTGGGAAAAGTAAATTAGTGGGTGTAATTGTCCCTAGAACAAATAGCAACTTCTTTTCTTCTGCAATTCATAATATTGAAGAAGGTTTAGATAAAGAAGGTTATAATGTGATTATTACACAATCTAACGAATCATTTAAAAAAGAATGCAAAAATATTGATACACTTTTGTATTTACAGGTTGATGGAATTATAGTTTCTATGGCAAATGAAACTGTAAATTTAGAATATCTTGAAAAGGTAAAAGCTGCAGGAATTCCGTTAATAACTTTTGATAGAGGAGAAAACGATTTAAATGTAGATTATATTGGGATTGATGATTACAACAGCAGCCATTTAATTGTGAATCATTTAGTGGAGCAAGGTTGCAAACGAATTGCACATATTGGAGGTTACAAAAGAACAAGAATTTATAACAACAGAATTCGTGGTTATGTGGATGCTCTTAAAAAGCATAATTTACCTTTAGATGAAGAACTTTTAATAGAAACCAACTTAACTATTGAAGATGGTAGAGAAAAAATGCTCGAATTATTAAAGTTGAAAAACAGACCTGATGCTATCTATGCTGCTGGAGATTTTGCTGCTTTAGGTGCTTTGCAAATTTTAAATGAACAGAATATTAAGGTTCCTGAAGAAATTGCTTTAGTTGGTTTTGGTGACGAACCTTTTACAGCTATGGTTACACCAACAATAACGAGTGTAAATCAACATGCTTATAAAATAGGTAAAATTGCTGCAGAAACTTTTTTAGAATACTCAAAAAAAACAAACACCAAACAATCATTAAATAAAATAATTTTAGAAGCTGAATTGGTAATTAGAGACTCTTCTTTGAAAAGGAAATAAATTAAAATTCAACCTCTTCTGAAATGATATGTATTACTAGTATTTAGGCACTTTCAGAATTAAATAAACACTTGTTTATCAGTTAAATAAGTTGTATTTTAGATAAACCAAACCCCGTAAATAGGCAAAAAGCCTAAAAAACGGGGTTTTTCTTTTTTACAAATATGAAAATACGAAGAATTTCTGACTTCCAGTACTCTTTTTCTTTTTTATCCTCTACAGAGGAATTAGAAAAATTCAAAGCACGTTTTTTAATGTCTGATTTAGGTAAAATTTACAGTGCAATTCCTTGGAAAAATTTAGTCAAATCATTTAAAATTACAGAAGCTATCAAAGGACCAGACTGTATTTTTAGCCCTCAAGGAAAATTAGGTTTAATGTTTTTAAAACATTATGCTTGTTGTTCTGATAAGCGTTTGATTGAGCAGTTGAATTCCAATTATAATTATCAGTTTTTTTGTGGTATTTATTTAGGATTTGATACCCTTGAAAACTATAAAATAGTGAGTCAAATACGTTGCGAATTAGCTGCTGATTTAAACATTAGTTCAACAGAAAAAATACTATTTAATTATTGGAGTAAATATATTGATGAACAAGAAAAAGCAACAACAGATGCCACTTGTTATGAGAGTGAAGTTCGCTATCCAACAGATCAAAAACTATTGAAAGAATCTGTTGACTGGTGCTATAAACAAATGAAGATAATTTGTAAATCTTTAGGTGTAAAACTTCCTAGAACCAAATACTTGAAATGGTCAAAAAGATATGTTGGTTATAGTAAAATGCGAAGAAAAACAACAAAGAAAAGAACCTCCATAACAAGAGCTTTTTTAAAACTATTACGCAAATTATTAGCGGAGATTAAAACTCTTGAAAAACAACATTATTTTACAATGCCAAATCGTTTTTATAAAACACTAAATACAGTAAAAAAAATATTCTCACAACAGTATTTACTGTTTGAGAAAGGAGAAAAACCAAAGAATAGAATCGTAAGCATAAGCAAAGATTACTTACGTCCAATAGTGAGAGGAAAAGAGATAAAAAAAGTAGAATTTGGGGCAAAAGTAAACAAACTTCAAATTGATGGAATTAACTTTATACAGAAAATAAGTTTTGATAACTTTAATGAAGGGACACAATTTAAAAATACAGTTTATAAGGCACAAGGATTAACCAATAGGAAAATTAAAATACTTGGTGCAGATGCTATTTATGCAACGAATAAGAACAGAGTTTTTGCAACTTCAAACCATATACAAACAGACTTCAAACCTAAAGGAAGACCTTCAAAGCATCATAAAGAGCAAAAAAAGCTCAAAAAAATGATTACCAAAGAAAGAGCTTCTAGATTAGAGGGGGGTTTTGGTAAAGAAAAGGAACATTATCATCTAAAAAAGATAAAAGCGAAAACCAAACCAACAGAAATACTTTGGATATTCTTTGGTATTCATACTGCAAATTGCCTTGAAATTGGCAGAAGAATGCAAAATCAAATTTTACAAAAAGTAGCCTAAATTTTTAAAATAAAAATTAAAAACACAGGATAACTATGCAATAAGGTTACTGCGAAACATAAAAAAGGTATATAAATTAAAAAAGTGATAGAAAATTATAATTTTCTATCACTTTTTTAAAATAATTTTCAAAAAATTAAACTACTTCTGAAAGTGCCTATTTAAAGTTAAGTCGAGTTCAATAAAAAATCCTTTTAAAATACTCCCTATAAGATTAGTACACCATCCAAATGCAAACATTTGACCATAATAATAAACAATTTTTCGATTTCTTTTACACTTCTCTTTTCATAATTTTAATAATAAAATAATGGAATTTACTATCATAAAGTAAATGACTTTAGAGCAAAAAAAGGGTTGTTAAACACAACCCTAATTCTATAACTTAAAAATATAGTTCAAAAAAACTATGTATAAATTATACTCAACTATAATTTATTATCAATAATATTCTGAACTACTTCTGGATTTAACAATGTAGAAATATCACCTAAATTATCCATTTCATTAGAGGCTATTTTACGTAAAATACGTCTCATAATTTTTCCTGAACGTGTTTTTGGCAATCCCTCAGAAAATTGAATTTTATCTAATTTTGCAATAGGGCCAATTCTATCCGTAATTAACTGGTTGATTTCTTTTCTTAAATTATTATGATCTCTACTTTCTCCAATATCTTTTAAAGTTACATAGCCATACAAAGCACTTCCTTTAATGTCATGAGGAAAACCAACAATCGCAGATTCTGCAACTGCAGGATGTTCATTAATAGCATCTTCAATGGGTGCAGTGCCTAAATTATGACCAGAAACAATAATTACATCATCTACTCTACCCGTAATTCTGTAATAACCAACTTCATCTCTTAAAGCTCCATCACCCGTAAAATACATTTGTTCATAAGCAGAAAAATAGGTGTCTTTATAACGTTCGTGATTTCCCCAAATGGTTCTTGCCATACTTGGCCAAGGAAATTTAATACACAATCTTCCTTCTACTTGATTTCCTTTTAATTCCTGTCCATTTTCATCCATTAAAGCTGGTTGAATGCCTATAAAAGGCAAGGTTGCATAGGTTGGTTTGGTTGGAGTTACATAAGGAATTGGTGTTATCATAATGCCACCAGTTTCTGTTTGCCACCAAGTATCGATAATTGGGCTTTTCTTCTTACCAATCGTATCATTATACCAATGCCAAGCTTCTTCGTTGATTGGTTCTCCAACAGAACCTAAAACTTTTAAAGTTGATAAATCGTATTTGTCAACCAATTCTGTTCCATGTTTTGCCAAAGCTCTAATGGCTGTGGGTGCTGTATAAAATTGAGTTACTTTATGCTTTTGTACGATTTCCCAAAAACGGCCAAAATCAGGATAACTTGGCACACCTTCAAACAAAACTGTAGTTGCTCCATTGGCTAAAGGTCCGTAAACAATATACGAATGTCCAGTAATCCAACCAATATCTGCTGTGCACCAGTACACATCATTTTCTTTATATTGAAAAGCATTTTTAAAAGTATAAGCACTATACACCATATAACCTGCAGTTGTATGCACCATTCCTTTTGGCTTGCCTGTAGAACCAGAAGTATATAAAATAAACAGTGGATCTTCTGCATTCATAGTTGCTGCTAAACATTCTTTAGATGCTTTATCTAACAAAGGTTGTAACCATTGGTCTCTTCCTTGTTTCATGTTGATGTTAGAATTGATTCTTTTTACCACCAAAACTGTTTTAACTCCTGGGCAATTTTCTAAAGCTTCATCTACAATTCCTTTTAAATCGATTGATTTTGCACCTCTAAAAGAACCATCAGAAGTAATAACCAATTTACAATCAGAATCATTAATTCTAGAGGCTAATGCCGATGATGAAAAGCCTGCAAAAACCACAGAATGAATAGCACCAATTCTTGCACAAGCTAACGTTGCAACTGCCAACTCAGGAATCATGGGTACATAAATACAAACTCTATCACCTTTTTTTACACCTTGTTCTTTTAAAACATTGGCAAATTTATTTACTCTTTCCGATAATTGTTGGTAGGTAATATGTTGAGCTGGTTCATCTGGGTTATTAGGTTCGAATAAAATAGCTGTTTTATTGGCTCTTGTTCCTAAATGTCTATCAATACAGTTTTCTGTAATGTTTAGTTGTGCTCCAGAAAACCATGTAACCTCTGGTTTGGTAAAATCCCATTCTAAAACTGTATCCCATTTTTTTCTCCATAAAAAATGTTCTTCAGCAATTTCTTCCCAAAAATTTTCTGGTTCTCGAATCGATTTTCTATATACTTGATAATATTCTTCTAAATGTTTTATGTGATAATTGCTCATGTATATTTTTTTTAATTTTTACTTACTCCAACTTTTAATTTTATGTCCCCAAATTGCAAACAAAAGAATAATTGCATAACAAGGAATCAAAATCCAATAACTTTCTGTAGAAGCAATTGCTGTAGCATCAATTTCTTGAAAACCGTTTTCAATTAATCCTTCTTTAATTCCATCAACAATTCTACCATACAAAGGCGGAATTATTGCGCCTCCAGAAATTGCCATAATTAAAAGTGCTGAACCTGTTTTTGTAAACTTCCCTAAACCATCCAACGTTAAAGGCCAAATTGCTGGCCAAACCAACGCATTTGCAATTCCTAAACCTGCCACAAATAAAACCGATATAAAACCAGTAGTATTTAAAATGCAAAAACTAAACACAATTCCTAAAACTGCACTTGCAATTAAAGCAGTTTTCTGTTTTACATATTTTGGGATTAAAAAGACACCCAAAGCATAGGTTGCAACCATTGCTAAAAGCGTGTATGTTGTAAAATATTTTGCTTCTTCTCCTGTAAAACCTAATGAAATTCCGTAGGCAATAATAGTATCTCCAGCAATAACCTCTGCTCCAACATACACAAAAAGTGCTAAAACTCCCAACCATAAATTCGGGAATTGAAAAATACTTGTTTTGGCTGTTTGTCCTTCAATAATTGTTTCACTTTCATCTGCTTCTACATTTGGTAAAGGTGCTTTTCTGATTAGAATTCCTAACACAAATAACACAATTGCCATAATTATGTAAGGCATAAAAACGCTATCAGCCATGGTATCTAAAAGGATATTTTTTTCTTCTGAAGTTGCTCCAGCTAACTTTTCTTTAGTTTCATCAATTCCTGATAATAAAATAGCTCCAAAAATTAAAGAACCTAAAGCACCTGCTGTTTTATTGGCAATTCCCATAATTGCAATTCTTTTTGCACCACTTTCTATAGGTCCTAAAATTGTTATATATGGATTTGATGCTGTTTGCAAAATCGTCATTCCTAAGCCTTGAATAAAAATTCCTGTTAAGAAAACCCAATAGGTTCTTGCTTCTGCAGCAGGAATAAAAACCAATGCTCCAATTCCCATAATAATCAATCCTAAAGACATGCCTTTTTTATAGCCAATTTTATTTAGGATGTAAGAAGCTGGCAAAGCCATCACCACAAAAGAAATATAAGAGGCAGATGCCACCAAATAAGATTGCGCATCTGTTAATTCGTTAATGGTTTTCATAAAAGGAATTAACGCTCCATTAATCCACGTTACAAAACCAAAAATGAAAAATAAACTTGCAATAATTACAATTGCTGTGGTGTTATTTTTTTGTTGCATGTTCTTTTTTTTATATTGATAAAACTACGTGAATTTAACTGATTTTCCACTATTTTCAAATATCAGAATTTATCCTGCAAGGTTTCTTTTTAGACCTTAGGTATTATTTCTTAGTTTTAAAGAAAAAAAGACCTACAAGGTTCTTGTGCTGAATTTATTTCAGTATCAAACCTTGCAGGTCATGTTAAATTATATTTTTTTTCTGTAAAACTTTCCATCAATTTAAATTGATTTTTAGCTCTGTCTAAATTATGTTCTAAATAATCAGTTTTATAATATGTATCTTTATTTAAATAATCTGTTAAAAAACGAAGTGCCATAATAAAAATCATTGTTTTTGCTGCTAAAGGCAAATATTTTAACTCGATTTCTGAAAGCGAATCTACTGTATTTTCTAAAAAACCTTTTTTATACGCTTTGTAAAACGCTAAATTGAATTCAACTTTTGATAAGTCTTTTTCATCTTCTGCTGCTGTGTTGCAAATTGTTCTTATGGCATCACCAAAATCGTAATGAATAATTCCTGGCATAACAGTATCAGTATCAATAATACAAATTCCTTGGTTATTTTCATCAAACAAAGAATTTGAAATTTTTGTATCATTATGCGTAACTCTTGTTGGTATTTTACCAGTTTCTTTTAACGTTTGCAAAATGTGCATTTCGTCTTTTAAATCAGCTACTATTTTTATGTATTTTGATGCTTTTTCCAATCTTTCTTTGGAGGCACTTTTTAAAGAGGCATTGTATTGTTGAAAACGAAAAGTCATGTCATGAAAATTCGGGATTACATCAATTAATTTATCGCTTTCAAAATCGGATGTTTTGTTTAAAAAATCGCCTAAAAGTTTTCCAGCTTCAAAAGCTATTTCTTTATTTTTTACAATTTCATGAGTAATGCTATCATCAATAAAAATCATTAAGTTCCAATAATTTTCCCCGTCTTTCAAGTAGTATAAATTGCTGTTTTTTATTTTTACAAAACGCAACACTTTATTCGTAATTTTTTCTTCGGATGTATTTGAATATTTACTTTTTAGATGATTACTTACCAGAACTTTGTTATTCACTAATCCTGGCACATCTTTAAAAATTGTATGATTTATTCTTTGTAAAATATAGTGAGTTTCACCACCAGTTTTAACTAAAAAAGTATCATTTATATGTCCTGATTTTAATTCAGAATGGCTTTTATAAGCATGTTGATGCTCAAATTCATCAAAAATAAACTGTAACTTTTTTGCTTTCATTTTAAGACCATAGTTTTGTAGGATACACTTCTTGCTCAGTCAAGTTCTGAATTTCTTTTTCTACTTTTTCTTTGTCCTTACTATAGGTTACTCCAAACCATTTTGAATCTGATTGCAAAACTTTTACGGTTGCCTTATTGGTTTTTAGCATTTTATTTACAATTGTTGGCAAATAAAATTCTGCTTTTAAATCCTCTTTATTTTCTTCTAAAAATTCCAAAAAATACGTTTCTGCAAATTCGAAACAATTGGGTGTAAATCCCCAAAAATTCATAGAAACAATGGTGTTTTCATCTATGGGAATCATGTTATTTTGTTCGTTTTCACTTTTTAAAATTCCATTAATTTTTTCGATTCTAACACGTTCTGTAACGTCTTTTAAAAAACTATTTTCATCAATAGTACATTCGCCTCTAGATACATAACCATTTTCTGAAAGTGTGTTTTTTAAAGAATAACCAACCATGCTGAAATTGCAACTATTTTTGTCGGTATTTTTTAATTGATTTGCAATCGTTACAAAAGCTTCTCGTCCATAAAAATCATCTGCATTAATAATGGCAAAATTTTCTTTAATATTCTTTTTTGTCATCAATAAAGCATGACCTGTTCCCCAAGGTTTAATCCTGTTTAAATTGATATATTCTTTTGGAACATTATCTAATTCTTGATATACATATTCAACCTCTATTTTTCCATCTAATTTTTTGTTGAAATTTGCTTTAAACTCCGCCTTAAAACTTTCTCGAATCACAAAAATAACTTTTCCAAAACCTGCTTGAATTGCATCATATAAAGAAAAATCTATAATAGTATCTCCTTTTGGTGTAAAAGCATCCATTTGCTTTAAACCACCATATCTACTGCCCATTCCTGCTGCCAAAATTACCAATGTGGGTTTGTTGTTAGTTATCATTAATCTTTCGCTATTTAAAATTTTATTAGTTTTTAAATATATAAAAAAATTGAGACTATTTTAAATGCAAAAAAGAGATTGCATCACTGCAATCCCTTTTATAAATTTCTCTTATTCAAAATAATGGTATTGTTTTCTTTAAATATAAAACATCACTAAAAACATTTAATAAACAGCTCTTAATAATATACTTCTAGTATTTTACCACTATCAGATTTTAAGGTTACATCATTAACAGTTGCTGGTAATAAAATTGTTTCTCCCGTATTTATTTTATAGCGCTCTTTATCTGAAAAAATTTCCACAGAACCTTCTACACATATATAAATTACAAAAGAATCTAAATTACGATAGTCTTTTTTTACATCGTCATTAATTTCTAAAATATTCGTTTTAAAATAAGGTGAATGTACTAATTTGTTAGAAGTATTTTTCTCTAATTGATACTGAGTCTTATAATTTTCATGGATTTCAAAATCAATCACATCCATTGCTAAATCGTTGTGTAAATCTCTTTTTTGTCCTGTTTTTGCATCTACTCTATCATAGTCATAAATTCTATACGTAACATCTGATGTTTGCTGAATTTCTGCTAATAAAACACCTGCTCCAATAGCATGAACTCTACCTGTAGGAATATAAAAAGTATCACCTTTCGTAACATTTTCATGATGCATTGTATCTAAAATAGTGTTATTTTCTAGATTATTTTTATAACTTTCTGTCGTTAATTTTTCATCAAAACCAACTATTAATTCTGCATTTTTATCAGCTTGCATAACATACCACATTTCATTTTTTCCAAATGAATTATGGCGTTGTTTTGCAATTTCGTTACTTGGATGTACTTGAATTGACAAAGGTGTTTTGGCATCAATAAACTTAATTAACAACGGAAATGCTTCTCCAAACTTCTCGTAAACAGCATTACCAACAAAATCTCCTTTAAATTGTTGCGTTAACTCTTTTAAAGTTTTACCTTTTAACGAACCTTCTTCAACGATTGTTTCATCTCCAGAAACATCAGATATTTCCCAAGATTCACCGATATTTTCTTCTGTATACTTTTTATTTAGTTTCGTTTTCAATTTATCACCACCCCAAATTCTATATTTAAAAACTGGTGTAAATTTTAAAGGATATAATTTCATTTTAAAAATTTTTATACAACAAATATAAAGATTCTTGCTCCCTTTTTAAAGTCTTATTAGGAAAGAACTTAAATGTGTCTAAATAAAATTTAACTTGCTAAATGATTTATTTAAGATTGATGCATCATCAACTTGAAGCCATTTATCTAAAATTGTAGCATATATAGTTCTAAAATCTACAGTGTGCATTAAATCTCCATTAGAGTCTAAATTTCCCAAATTAGGAGCATCATTATAAAAGCCTTTTTTCTTTAAATTTTCACCAATTAAAAACACATTGTTAGCTGCTCCATGATCTGTTCCTCCAGCAGCATTTTGTTGCACTCTTCTTCCAAATTCAGAAAAAGTTAAAATTAAAGTGTCTTTAAAAGTATCGTTTTTCTTTAAATCGTTTACAAAAACGGCTATAGATTCGCTATACGTTTTTAATAACCTACTTTGTCTGTTTACTTGATTTGCATGCGTATCAAAACCACCCATAGAAACATAATACACCTTGCTATCTAAATCTGAATTTATAAATTCGGCTGTTGTTTTTAACTGTTTTCCAAAAGGATTATTAGGATATTCTAAATTACTTTTATACGTTTTAGATGTTTCGTAAATATATTTTGCTGATGACTTTGCTTCAATCATCGTTTTGTATAAATATCCTAAATTATGTTCACTTAAATGTGCATCTGTTTGCTGTTCCAGCACTTTTTTAAAATACGCTGTGTTTGTATTTGCAAATAAAATATTTGGATTCTTAGTAGCAATTCCGTTTACATTTTCTCCTTTCATAATTAAGGAAAGACTGTCATCTAACTCAATTCCTGTGTAGGGATTTTTACCATATTTTTCGATAAATCTACCAACCCAACCTGAGGTTACATATTCATCAGCACTACTTGCTGTTTGCCAAATATCTGTAGATCGAAAGTGAGATCTGTTAGGGTTTGGATACCCAACATTATTTATAACTGATAAATATCCTTGATCATACAAATTTTTTAATGGAGCTAAGTTTTCGTGAAAGCCAAGCTCATCAGTAGCTTTTATAATGTTATTTTTTGGGATGGCTAACTTTGGTCTATTTTTAAAATAAAAATCGTTTGTGTAGGGAATAATGGTATTTAAACCATCATTACCTCCAGATAATTGAATAATTACTAGCTTTTTATGTTTGAATGTGCTTTTTGAAACATTCTCAAAAGCTTTTACAAAATTCGGAACAAAAAACAAACTGCTTGCTAACGTGCTTTGTTTTAAAAAATCTCTTCTTTCCATATTTTTAAATTAACAAAGTTGGTATTCTGGAATCGACATTAACTGCACACAAAAATTTCTATTCGATTTTATTTCTAAATTTTCTAAAAAAGTTGCTGTGTCTTTATCTAGTTTCGATAAGATTAATAAATCTATTAGTTCTTTTGATGATAAATTTTGATTTTGCTTATCAAAAAACTCCCAATTTTTTGTGATTTTCAAATATTTATTACGTTGTTTTTCGCCTTTATAATATTTTTCAAAAGAATCTTCAAACTCGCCTTTTTCCTCTAAATTAATAATGGCGTTGCTTAACAATAAAGAAGGTAGTTTCATTCTAAACATTAACGTATTAGAGTCTATCCAACTTTTTCCACCTTTCCAACCAGCTACATTATCTGGGTATAATAAGGTTTGTCCCATCATTTTTTGCAAATAATTTAACTGTTGTTTTTTATCAAAAGTAACAGGAACAACTTTTTGAATGCCTACCAATAATTCAATAGGCGATTTTATTTTTACCCCAATATTTTCATCATTATAAAACCATTTTGAGGTAAAAATGTGTTCCATTAAATTACTGATATTATAATCTTTATAAAATATGTTGGTAATTTCTTCCAACCTTTTTTTATCTACTTTAGGGTTTATAAAATACCTATAAATTTTATCACAAATAAAACGTGCACATTGTTTTTGTTCTAAAATGATATCAATAATATCATCTCCATCAAAATTACCTGTTTTACCAAAAAAAGTTTTTTCATCAAAATCATGTTGACTTTTCTGTAAATAAAAATCTCCATTTTTTTTATGTGTCCAACCTGTAAAAGCTCTTGCAGATTCTTGTATGTCTTGCTCAGTATAATTGCCAACACCCAGCGTAAAAAGTTCCATTAATTCTCTGGCAAAATTTTCATTTGGTTTCCTTTTTTTGTTTTGCTTATTATTTAAATACTTAAGCATAGAAGGTTGTTTGGCAATTTGCTTTACAAAAACTCTAAAATCTCCTAAAGCATATTTTCTTAATGTATTATTATAGTCTTGTATAAAGAAAACATCATTATCCCTACACACAAAAACATTCGCCCAAAAAAGCGTCATTTTTTCTCTTAATAAGGATTTTGGTTCACTTAATCTATAAATCCAAGCATAATTTAAATCTCTTACTTTTCTATTTCTTTTGTTTGTTAATTTTTGAAGTTCTTCTTCCGTAAATTTATCCTTTAACTCTTTGTAAGATTTGTATTTTATGGAATCAAATTCAGATAAATCTAACTCAAGATTTTTAAACTCTTTAGAATCCGTAATTAATTTTGAAACTATCTTTTTTTTAGAAGTAGATTTTAAACTTTCAAATTGTTTAACATCTATACCAAAACTAGCTCTCCAATATAAATGTTGAATGTGTTTTTGCTTCATAAGTAAGAATATATATGTAAGACTTTAAAAAATGTATAAAGTTTAAATAAATTTTAAAAATCCGTTAGTAAATTACGAAAAGAATTTGAATAATTTGATCTTAAAATTATGTTGCTTTTTATTAGAATATATAAATTTATTCCACAAAAAAAGAGGCTGAAAAATTCAGCCTCCAATAGTCACAACTTATAAATCCCCCAACTTATAATTGTTACTCAAAGAAACAACTATTCTATGTTATTGTGGGTGAAAATTCGTTTATTGGTTTTTTACGTTCGACTAACATTAAAAAAGTGTCGCTGAACTGACAAAATTATACTATAAGAAGTTTAACTTGTTCATTAATTCGCTTTTGTTAGCTCTACTAACTGGCACAACATCTTTCTTTATTAACACTGTATTATCTTCAATATCTATAATTTCTTTTATATTGATAATAAAAGATCTATGTACTTTAAAAAAAGAGTCTGAAGGTAATTTATCTTCAATTTTTTTTAGTGTAGAATGTACAATATAGTTTTTTTCCTCTGTTTTTATATTGATATAATCGCCTTTTGCCTCAATTAAATAAATACTTGGTATGTTTACTTTTACCAATCTTCTATCTACATTAACATAAATAAAATCTGATGTATTTTTTTCTTTTATGATATTTTTTTCTTGAGTAGATAAAGAATCTAATTTTTCTAATGATTTTGTAAAACGTTCTTTTGTAATTGGTTTTACCAAATAATCTACCACACTTTTATACTCAAAAGCTTCAAGAGCTAAGTTTTTATCACTTGTCGTTAAAATTATTTTTGGCGAGTTTTTTAGTGTTTGCATAAAATCGAAACCAGAAAAAGTAGGCATATGAATATCTAAATATATCAAGTCTACATTTGTTGTATTTAGGTATTTAATAGCATCTATTGCAGATGAAAATTCTTCAAGTACATTAATCTGCTCAGATTTTAGGCAAAGTTGTTTTGTAATTAGCCTTGCAGTTGCGTCATCATCAATTATTATACAATCCATATTCTGATAAAAAGTAATTTTTATTCGTATAAATATACATGAATTTTATCTAAAATTTCTAAAAAATTATGATGCAATTTTAAATTTCCTTGTTTTAACTCTATTTCAAATTGTGATGCAGTTTCCAAACCTTTTTTTAAACCTAACAAACTTATTTTATGTTTAATTTTATGGACGTTATTGGACGCTTCAAGATAGTTTTTTCCCTCAAAATTAGTCTTAAATAGGTTTACCTCTTCAGGAAATTCTAATTTGATAATCTCTACTATACTATTTTCAAATTCAATATCGTTTCCCGAAATTTCTTTTATAACAGACAGGTTGGGTAGTTCCATTAAATAATTTTAAAAACTGAACAGCAAAGTTACATAAAAATTAAAATGCACAGCATAAAGCTTTACGATGCATTTGTTCTTACAGATAAACTTGCCTTATTCCAATATTCTAGTAAAAAAATAACACTTTTACTATACTCAGAAAATTGTAAAGGTTTTGTAAAATAACCAGAGATTGCGAATTCATAACATTTATCTAAATCAACTTTATTTTGCGATGTAGACATAATTACAATTGGTATGTTTTTAAATTTAGAGTTCTTTTTTAAAGTAGCTAAAAACTCAAAGCCATTCATTCTGGGCATGTTTAAATCTGAAATAATTAAATCAAAAGGAGTTGTACAGTTATCTAATAATGCCAAAGCTGTTTCACCATCTTTTGCTTCAAAAATGTTACTTTTAAAACTAACTTCTTGACAAACTTTTTTAAATTTTAATCTTTCAATTTTATCATCATCTACTAAAAGGATAGATAGGGATCTCATTTAAGGATTTTTAATTATTGACAAAAATGAAATAAATACAACAACTATCAACTACTTATTTGATAAGTAGTTAGCAAACATCCTTAAGTGGTTCTATATAATAGGTAAGTTGTTTTTTGCTAAATACTTATCTGCCTATCAATTTGTTGATCTAAAGAAATAAATGTTTCTGTTCTTGATACACCTTTTATATTCTGAATATTCTTATTTAAAAGATGCATTAAATCTTCATTATTCTTGCATAATATTTTAACAAAAATAGCGTAATTACCAGTTGTATAGTGACTTTCTACCACTTCTGGAATTTCTTTTAATCTTTTTATTGCTGATGAGTAAAAACTTGAAGAATCTAAAAAAACACCCACAAAAGCTGTTGTATTATAGCCTAAAGATTTTGGATTAATCGTCATTCTATACCCATCAATCAATGCCGATTTTTCTAATTTCCTTAAACGTTGATGAATGGCTGCTCCAGAAATACCAACTTCTCTGGCAATACTTAATACAGGCGTTCTTGCGTCTTTTACCAACATTTTTATAATAATTTTATCAATACCATCAATTTTCATAGTTCAAAAGTTTAACTATAAAGATAAAAAAAAGAGAATACAAAAATGTATTCTCTTTTTTAAATAGTAATTTATAATGATTTTTAAGCTTTATACTTCCATTTTAAAATCTTCCATAAACTTTGTAGTATAGTTTCCAGAAACATAATCTGGATGATCCATTAACTGTCTATGAAAAGGAATTGTGGTTTTTACGCCTTCAATAACAAACTCATCTAATGCTCTTTTCATTTTATTAATTGCTTCTTCTCTTGTTTGAGCAGTAACAATTAATTTAGCAATCATAGAATCGTAATTTGGTGGAATCATATAACCTGCATATACATGTGTATCCATTCTAACTCCATGACCTCCAGGCGTGTGTAATACTGTTATTCTTCCAGGAGCTGGTCTAAAATTATTATGAGGATCTTCTGCATTTATTCTACATTCAATTGAATGTAATTTTGGATAGTAATTTTTACCAGAAATTGGCACACCAGCAGCAACTAAAATTTGCTCACGAATTAAATCGTAATTTACAACTTCTTCAGTAATTGGGTGTTCTACTTGAATACGAGTATTCATCTCCATAAAGTAGAAGTTTCTGTGTTTATCAACCAAAAATTCTACTGTTCCTGCACCTTCATATTTAATAAATTCTGCAGCTTTTACAGCTGCATCTCCCATTTTTTCTCTCAATTCATCTGTCATGAAAGGAGAAGGTGTTTCTTCTGTTAACTTTTGATGACGTCTTTGTACAGAACAATCTCTTTCAGATAAATGGCAAGCTTTTCCATAAGAATCCCCTACAATTTGAATTTCGATATGTCTTGGCTCTTCAATAAGCTTTTCCATATACATATCGTTATTTCCAAAAGCGGCTTTAGATTCCTGTCTAGCAGAATCCCAAGCATCTTTTAAATTTTCCGCTTTCCAAACAGCACGCATTCCTTTACCTCCACCACCTGCAGAAGCTTTTAACATTACAGGATATCCTGTTTCTACAGCTAATTTTTTGCATTCTTCAAAGTCTTTAATAACTCCTTCAGAACCTGGTACACAAGGCACTCCTGCTCTAATCATCGTAGACTTAGCATTTGCTTTATCTCCCATTTGATCAATCATTGCACCAGTTGCACCAATAAATTTAATGTTATGTTCTTCACATAAATTAGAAAATTTAGCGTTTTCTGATAAAAATCCATAACCAGGATGAATGGCATCTGCATTTGTAATTTCTGCAGCAGATATAATATTAGACATTTTTAGGTAAGACTCTGCACTAGAAGGTGGCCCAATACAAACAGCTTCATCTGCAAAACGAACGTGTAAACTTTCTGCATCTGCAGTAGAATATACTGCTACCGTTTTTATACCCATTTCCTTACAGGTTCTTATTACACGTAATGCAATTTCACCTCTGTTGGCAATTAATATTTTTTTAAACATAGTATATGAGTTTTGAATTATGAGTTATGAGTTATGAGTTAGAAAATCTACTATCTAAACTCCAAAAACTAAACTATATTTATTATGATGGATCAACCAAAAATAAAGGTTGGTCAAATTCTACTGGAGAAGAATCATCTACTAAAACCTTAACAATTTTACCTGATACTTCAGATTCAATTTCATTAAATAATTTCATTGCTTCAATAACACAAACTGTATCACCTACATTAATATCTGATCCTACCTCAACAAAACTAGGTTTATCTGGAGATGGTTTTCTGTAAAAAGTTCCAATAATCGGAGATTTTACAGTAATGTATTTAGAATCATCACTTTCTACTTTTACAGGAGCAGCAGCTTGTGGTGCAGCAGCTTGTGGTGCTGGAGCAGCAGCCTGAGGTGCAGTAGCCATTGGTGCAGCTTGCACTATTGTAGTTTCTGTTTTCTCAGAACCTGTTTTAATTGTAATCTTTATATCTTCCATTTCTAGTTTTACCTCGCTTGCGCCAGATTTTGCTACAAATTTTATAAGATTTTGAATTTCTTTAATATCCATATTTCCTACTATTTAGTTAATTAGTTTTTTAAGAATTATAAGCCCATTTTAGGTAAATAGCTCCCCATGTGAAACCACCACCAAAAGCGGCAAAAATTAAATTATCTCCTTTTTTTAATTGTACTTCATAATCTGCCAATAAAAGTGGTAATGTTGCAGATGTTGTATTTCCATATCTATGGATGTTCATCATTACTTTTTCAGAACCAACGCCTACTCTTTTTGCTGTTGCTTCTATGATTCTTTTATTAGCTTGATGTGGTACTAACCACTGAATATCTTCTTCTGTAAGGTTATTTCTAGTCAACATTTTTTCTGATACATCTGCCATATTAGAAACTGCGTATTTAAACACTGTTTTTCCTTCTTGGTAAACAAAATGCTTTTTATCTTTTACGGTTTCTAAGGATGGAGGCAAAATAGAACCACCTGCTTCAATTCGTAAAAAATCTCTACCAATTCCATCACTTCTCATATACTCATCTTGTAAACCTAATCCTTCGTGATTAGGTTCAAATAAAGCAGCTCCTGCTCCATCACCAAAAATAATACAAGTTGCTCTGTCTTTATAATCTATAATTGATGACATTTTATCTGCACCAATTAACAATATTTTTTTATATCGACCAGATTCTATATAACTAGCAGCTGTAGACATTCCATATAAAAAGCTAGAACATGCAGCTTGCAAATCGTAAGAAAAAGCATTTACAGCACCAATTTTTGAAGCCACATATGCAGCTGTAGAAGCTACTGGCAAATCTGGTGTTGCAGTTGCAACAATTACCAAATCTATTTCTGCTGCATTTCCTTTTGATTTTTGCAATAAATCTTCTGCTGCTTTTATTGCCATATAAGAAGTACCTAACCCTTCTCCTTTAAGAATTCTTCTTTCTTTAATACCTGTTCTAGAAGTAATCCATTCATCATTAGTTTCTACATAGGTTTCTAACTCTTTATTTGTTAGAATGTAATCAGGAACATATTTTCCTACTGCTGAAATTGCTGCAGTGATTTTTGTCATAATTAAAGTTTAGTTTCTAAAGTTTAGAAGATTCAAAAGTAGTGAAAAATAATTCACCTTTTAAGGTAAATTTCACCAAAAGTATTCGTTTTTGACTATAAAACGTAAAAAAACCCTCAAAATTGAGGGTTTTCGTAGAATTTTGAAAAGCGTTTTTTTAAGCTTCTGCAGATGCAGATGCTGATTCTAAAACAACTTGTCCTCTATAATATAGTTTTCCTTCATGCCAATGAGCTCTGTGATATAAGTGAGCCTCACCCGTTGTTGGATCTTTAGCAATCTGTTGATAAGATGCCTTATAATGTGTTCTCCTTTTATCTCTTCTTGTTTTGGATATTTTTCTTTTAGGATGTGCCATTTTATGTCTTTTTTTCTGTTATTAAATTCTTTAATTTATCCCATCTTGGGTCTGTAATTTCTACAGTTTTTACTTTTTTTATCTCTAGCTCTTTTAACTTTTTTAATGCTTCAGATTCCATGGTGCCATCTAAAACTTTTGGATGCACTCTTTTATTAGGAACTGCTAAAACAATCATTTCGTAAATAAATTGAGCCACATTAAACTCATAAGCTTCATGAGGCAATATTAAAATCTCCTCATTATCATCATTAAATTCTGGCCCAAACTTTACAACTAATGGTAATTCTGAATCTATTTCTTGATCATATAACTCATTTGTTACATCACAAGGAACTTCAACAGAACCCTCTGCAATAAAAACCAGCTCAAACAATGTGCTTTTTTTTACAAAATTTAAAGAAACTTCTATAGATGAACTTACATATTCATCAAAATTAAAAGCTTCAAAGAACTTATTATCAATTGAGTACTTAAACTCGTGTTTACCTTCTTTTAATCCTACAAACTGTATGCTGAATTCTTTCAAGCCTTTCATAATCAAACATCAATTGAGCGTGCAAAGATACAAAAAAATGTATTTCTGCAATATTTTATATTAAAAAAGAATAATTTTTAACTATACCTTACTAACAAAGGGTTTCCTGTTAATTCTTTATATTCTTTTCGCTTTTTAAAAATTTCTATAGCACTAAATAACGCTTCTATAAACGAAGATGGGTTCGCTAAATTTTTACCTGCAATATCATATCCTGTTCCATGATCTGGAGAGGTTCTTATATGACTTAAACCCGCTGTAAAGTTAACTCCTTTTCCAAAAGATAAGGCTTTAAATGGCGCTAAACCTTGATCATGATAGGTTGCTAAAACTCCATCAAATTGTTTATAGGTTTCTGAACCGAAAAAACCATCTGCTGCATAAGGGCCAAAAACTAATTTACCTGTTGCTGCAATTTCTGCGATTGTTGGCACTATAATATCATCATCTTCTTTACCAATAACACCTTTATCTCCACAATGTGGATTTAAAGATAAAACTGCAATTTTGGGTTTATTTATTCCAAAATCTTGTTTTAACGAATTGTACATGGTTTCTACTTTGCTTTTAATCAATTCTGGAGTTATAGATTCTGCAACTTTAGCAATTGGAATATGACCTGTTATTAAACCAATGCGTAATTCG
This sequence comes from Polaribacter sp. Hel_I_88, assembly GCF_000687935.1. Lineage (NCBI taxonomy): Bacteria > Pseudomonadati > Bacteroidota > Flavobacteriia > Flavobacteriales > Flavobacteriaceae > Polaribacter > Polaribacter sp. Hel_I_88. Next base: position 1,203,961 of record NZ_JHZZ01000001.1, read on the forward strand.
CTGGTCATTAAAATCATTAAACTCTTCCCTTCTAAATTTGCTTCTAAATATTCTGTATGTCCAGGAAAATTAAAAGTTTCAGACTGTATATTTTCTTTGTTGATTGGTGCTGTTATTAAAACATCAATCGTATTATTTTTTAGATGTTCTACTCCAGAAGCTAAAGATTTTGCTGCATATTCTCCAGATATTTTAGTTGCTGTGCCTAATTCAATAGCAACTTCTTCTTTCCAAATATTTAAAATATTTATTTTAGAGTGTGTTACTTGATTAATGGATGTAATTCCATGCACAGGAGTTTCTATCCCTAAAACTTTTTTATGATAAGAAATTGTTTTTGTTGCGCCAAATAAAACTGGCGTGCAAAATTCTAACATTCGTTTGTCTTCAAATGTTTTCAAAATTACTTCAATACCAATTCCATTTAAATCGCCAATTGAAATTCCAACGATTATTTTATCAGTTTTATCCATAGTAAACCTTGTAATATGCTTATTTTTGTAAAGTACAAAAGTAACCAATTTTAACGATATGTTTACAGGAATTATAGAAACACTTGGCACAGTAACAAATGTTGTAAAAGAACAAGAAAATGTTCATTTAACAATTAAAAGTAGCATTACTAATGAACTTAAAATAGACCAAAGTGTAGCTCATAATGGTGTTTGTTTAACAGTTGTAAACATTAATAATGACGAATATACAGTTACTGCCATAAAAGAGACGTTAGATAAAACCAATATTGGTAAATTAAAAACTGCTGATATTGTAAATCTTGAACGTGCCATGAAATTGGGTGATCGATTGGATGGACATATTGTGCAAGGTCATGTTGATGAAACTGGTATTTGCAAAAGCCTAAAAGACGAAAATGGAAGTACTGTATGTACTTTTAGCTACAATTCCGATAAAAATAACATTACTATAGAAAAAGGTTCAATTACTATAAATGGAATTAGTTTAACTGTTGTGAACTCCAAAAAAGACGAATTTTCGGTTGCTATTATACCTTATACTTGGGAAAACACCACTTTTAAAAATTTACAGGTAAATGATGTTGTGAATTTAGAGTTTGATGTGATTGGAAAATATGTGGCTAGATTAACGAATTTTTAATTCAGTTTAAAAACTAAACCTTCTCTTCTTTCTTATGCAAAAACCTCGTCAATTTCATTGATAAATCTAACAAGATAATTTTTGCATTTCCATTTCTTTCTATATGATACATGGCTTCACCAATTTCTTTTTCGATATCTAAAATATTTCCTGAATGTACAAAAGGCGCAAATTTAGACAAATCAAAACCAGATTTCGATTCCATAAACACCAACTGATCAGACTTATAATTTAATAAAAGTGCCTGTCTAAAAAATTGTAAGCAATATTCTAAAAATTGTTTTTGGGTTTCTCTTCCAGTTTTTGCAATCGTTTCTGACCATGAAATTAATTGTTGAATTACAGCTGCATTTCCTTTGGCTTTAAAAGCAGTTCTTATCCAAGCAACAAACCATTCTTCAAAAACTAGGTCTGACGAATCGTTTTGTAAAAGATGCAAAGCTTTGTTGTAATTTCCTTCAGATTGATGTGCAATTTTGTTCGCATCGTTTTCTGAAACTTGATGATTAACCTGCAAAGCACTTGCAATATCTTCTTCGGATAATTTAGGAAAATGTAAGGCTTGACATCTAGATCTTATCGTTCCAATAATCTGCTCTTCATTTTCTGTAATCAGTAAAAAAACCGTTTTTTCTGGTGGCTCTTCAATCAGTTTTAATAGTTTATTGGCTGCAGCAATGTTCATTTTTTCTGCCATCCAAATAATCATCACTTTAAAACCACCTTCGTAACTTTTTAGTTTTAGCTTTTTTACAACAGCTTCAGCTTCATCAACACCAATTAAACCTTGCTTATTTTCTACACCAATGTGTTGCAACCAATTAAACAAACTTCCATAAGATTGTGAGTTTAAAAACTCGCGCCAATCTTCTAAAAACAAATCACTTACTGCATGTTTTTTTACAGAATCGTTTGTAGTTACAGGAAACGCAAAATGCAAATCTGGATGTTGTAATTTGTTACATTTTATGTTACAAGCATCTGCATCATCAGAAAAATTACACAACAAATATTGTGCATACGCAATTGCCATTGGCAGAGTTCCACAACCCTCTTTACCCACAAATAATTGTGCATGAGGAATTCTGCCATTTTCAGCAGATGTTTGTAGATGTTTCTTAATATGTTCTTGACCTATTATTTGGTTGAAAAGCATGCACAAATATAAAGTTTTAGAAAGTTCTTCTTCTAAATTTTTGTTACTTTTATATAAATTTTATCAAAACAAAATCATGAAAAAAATACTACAAATAGGAAATGGAATTGCTTTTGTTTCGGTCGTTTTTATAAATTACCTTTCAAATACTAGACTTTTAAACAACACAACTATTGGCGAAATTTCAAAAGATTTAAACTCACTTTTTACACCTGCTGGCTACGCTTTTGCAATTTGGGGACTGATTTATTTACTATTATTGGGTTTTGCTATTTACCAAGGTAGAAGCTTGTTTGTAAGGGTAAGAAATGATGATTTTGTACTAGAAACTGGTCCTTGGTTTATAATCTCGTGTGTTTTTAATTGTGCTTGGATTTTCAGTTGGATTTACGAATACACAGGGCTTTCGTGCATTTTTATCTTTCTATTATTATTTTCTTTATTAAAAATTGTTTGGAAAAACAGGATGGAACTTTGGGACGCTCCTTTTTCTGTAATTCTATTTCTATGGTGGCCCTTTGTAATGTATAGTGGCTGGGTTACTGTTGCAAGTATTGCAAACGTATCTTCTTATTTAGTGAAAATTGACTGGAATGGTTTTGGAATTTCTCCTGAAATTTGGACGTTAATTATGATTGTAATTGCAACTGCCATCAACATCATCATCACTTGGAAAAGAAATATGAGAGAATTTGCAATGGTGGGTGCTTGGGCTTTAATTGCTATTGGAATTGCTAATAATAATGATAATGTACTGATTGCATATACTGCTTTTACAACTGCTTCAATTTTAATTATCAACAGTACTGTGCACGCTTTTAAAAATCGAGATACAAATCCTGTTAAAAGAATGATGCAAAAGAAATAATATTTTTGCTTGGTAATTTCTGCGAACACCTTGTTTCATAGAAATTTATTTACGCAAACGTTAACTTAACTTTTCAATTTTCAATTTCTTTAACGATAAATAAAAAAGTATTTTTGTTGAAAATACAACCGATATGAAAACACTAAACGATTTTAATTTTAAAAATAAAAAAGCCATTATTCGTGTGGACTTTAATGTGCCTTTAAACGATAAATTTGAAGTTACAGATGCAACCAGAATTGAAGCTGCAAAACCAACTATTATCAAAGTTTTAGAAGATGGTGGAAGTTGTGTTTTAATGAGCCATTTAGGAAGACCAAAAGGAAAGCAAGAAGAATTTTCTTTAAAACATATTGTACCTAAAATTATTGATATTATTGGTTGCAACGTAAAATTTGTAGATGATTGTGTTGGCGAAAAAGCAGAAAAAGCGGTTGCTGATTTAGAAGATGGAGAAATTTTATTGTTAGAAAACTTACGTTTTTATGACGAAGAAACAAAAGGTGATGTTGCCTTTGCTGAACAACTATCTAAATTAGGTGATATTTACGTAAATGATGCTTTTGGAACTGCTCACAGAGCACATGCATCAACAACAATTATTGCCCAGTTTTTTGAGGATAAAAAATGTTTTGGTAATTTATTAGCACAAGAAATTGAAAGTATTGATAAGGTTTTAAACAATTCTGAAAAACCAGTTTTAGCGATTTTAGGTGGTGCAAAAGTATCGTCTAAAATTACTGTGATTGAAAATATTTTAGACAAAGTAGATCATTTAATTATTGGTGGTGGAATGAGTTTTACCTTCGTAAAAGCACAAGGTGGAAAAATTGGAAACTCAATTTGTGAAGATGATAAAATGGGCTTGGCTTTAGAAATTTTACAACAAGCTAAAGACAAAGGTGTTCAAATTCATATTCCTGTTGATGTAATTGCTGCTGATAATTTTAGCAACGATGCAAATACTAAAGTTTGCGATATTAATGCAATTCCTGATGGTTGGGAAGGTGTTGATGCTGGTCCAAAATCGCAAGAAATTTTTGACGGAATTGTAAACCAAGCCAAAACTATTCTATGGAATGGCCCTTTAGGTGTTTTTGAAATGGAATCGTTTGCAAAAGGAACCATTGCTTTAGGTCATTCTATTGATAATGCAACAAAAAACGGAGCATTTTCTTTAGTTGGTGGTGGAGATTCTGTTGCTGCTGTAAAACAATTTGGTTTTGCTGATAAAGTAAGCTACGTTTCTACTGGTGGTGGAGCCATGTTAGAAATGTTAGAAGGAAAAACGTTACCAGGAATTGAAGCGATTTTGAAGTAAAAGCCCATCTTAATATTCCCAAAGGGAAGAAACACTCTTGTGAAATTAGCAAGTTTGTTTTATATAATAATTAGCGTGTAATTTTTAATAATTGCACGTTTTTTTGTTTTGAGTGATTTTTATACTGCCATTAAATTTGCCACGAATTCACAAATAAAAAGTTTTCATTTTTTGATATATTTTTAATTCCAAAGGAATTCTTAAATTCATGAAAATTATTTTTCATCAGAATAAACAATTCGTGAATTCGTGGCTAAAAAAAACATTACAAATCCAAAAAGTAAATTATCTGTTAAAAACAATCATTTATTCTTTTGCTAAAAATTAAGTTTTTAATTTAGCTAAAAGTTTATCATCGATTACACGATTAAACAATCCAACAATTACACATCAAAAAAAATGAAATACACAACATTACCAAATACGGACGTAAAAGTTTCTAAAATTTGTTTAGGAACCATGACTTGGGGAAATCAAAATACAGAAGCTGAAGGACATGAACAAATGGATTATGCACTTGAGAATGGTGTAAACTTTTTTGATGCTGCAGAGTTATACCCTGTACCTGCAAACCCTGAAACTTATGGAGGAACAGAACGTATTATTGGAACTTGGTTTAAAAAAACTGGCAACAGAGAAAAGGTTGTTTTAGCAAGTAAAATTGCTGGTGGTGGAGATTATACTGCTCATATTAGAAATGGTGGTTTAAGCAAAGAAAATATTTTTGATGCTATTGATAAAAGTTTACAACGTTTGCAAACAGATTATATAGATTTATACCAATTGCATTGGCCAAATAGAGGTGTAAATTGTTTTGGTGTGCGTGAATTTCCTTTAAAAACTGCCAATGACGAAGTTGAAAATTATTTAGAGATTTTAGAAGGTTTGCAAGAGTTAATTAAACAAGGAAAAATAAATCACGTTGGTTTATCGAACGAAACTCCTTGGGGAACTATGAAATATTTGCAAGCTTCAGAACAATATAATTTACCTAGACCTGTAACCGTTCAAAATTCATATTCTATGATTCATAGAGGTTATGAAGTGGGAATGAGCGAAGTTTCTATGAGAGAAAATATTGGCTTATTGGCTTACTCTCCTTTAGCTCAAGGTGTGTTGTCTGGCAAATATTTAGATGGCAATTTACCTGAAGGTGCAAGAGGAACATTATTCCCAAGATTTATTGCACGTTATAAAAACGAAAGTTCTGAAAGAGCTGTTATTAAATACCAAGAAATTGCTAAAAAACACAACTTAACGTTATCGGAATTATCATTAGCCTTTGTAAATCAATTGCCATTTGTAACAAGTAATATTATTGGCGCAACAAAATTGAGTCAGTTAAAAGAGAATATCAATTCTATTAAGGTTGATTTATCTGATGAAATTTTACAAGAAATTGAAGAGGTGCATAAGGAAATTCCGAATCCTGCTCCATAAGCCCCTTTAATTCCCCAAAGGGGAAAATTGATGCTGTTAAAATATTGCTATGAGTTTTTTAAAAAATTTATTTAACAAAGAAAAAGATGCACCTATTAAGTCTTATCAAGATTTTTGGGATTGGTTTTTAGTGCATGAAAAGGAGTTTTATAAAATTGTCAATAAAGGAGATGAAGGTAAAATTACTACTCAATTCTTTGATAAAATTGCACCAAAATTAAACGAATTAAAGGAAGGTATTTGGTATTTAACAGGAATGTTAAATGATAATACAGCTGATTTAATTTTAACTGCTGATGGAGAAATTCAGAATTTTTATGTAATTGAAGAATTAATTTCTCATGCTCCAAAACTAAATAATTGGAAATTTAGAGCACTAAAACCAGAACACGAAATAGAAAATGTGGGCATTAATATGGCTGGTTTTTCTTTTACTAGTGAAAACATCTTTTTTTATGCTAATGATTTAAAAGAGTATCCTGATGAAATCGATATTACTTTAATTCACGAAGATTATAATGAAGAAAATAAAGCTGATATTATAAATGGTTGTTATTTGTTTTTAGATCATTATTTAGGAGAATTAAAATCAATAACAATTATTGATAATATAGAGTTTAAGAATAAAAGTGAAGCCGAAAAAGAATTAATACCGATAGAAAAATTAAAGAGTTATATTATTTGGCGAGAAAAAGAATTTGTAGAAAAATACGAAGGAATCAGAAAAAACACTGAAAATGATAGTTATTCAGGCTTGGAAGCAACTTTAAAAAGTGGTAATAAAATGGTTGCAGTTTTAAATACAGATCTTTTAAATTGGGATTCAAAAGCCTCTCATCCATGGATTTTGATATTTGAAATACAATTTAATGGAGAAAATAATAATGGATTTCCAGATGAGGAAACTTACAACTTTTTAGAATCTATAGAAAAAGAAATCAATTTAGAATTAAAAGATTTTGAAGGTTATTTAAACATTGGCAGAGAAACTGCAGAAAATGTTAGGGAGATTTATTTTGCTTGTAAAGATTTTAGAAAACCATGTAAAATTGCAGATGCAATTATATCTAAACATTCTAAAAATCTAGAAGTTAACTACAACATTTATAAAGATAAATATTGGAGCTCTTTCGAAAGATTTTTGCATTAAAATTTGTTGCATTTTCTTAAATAGGAAACACAAAAAATAGCTCTATTTTTTTAGTTAGGCACTTTCAGAAGTAGTTTAATTTTTTGAAAATTATTTTAAAAAAGTGATAGAAAATTATAATTTTCTATCACTTTTTTAATTTATATACCTTTTTTATGTTTCGCAGTAACCTTATTGCATAGTTATCCTGTGTTTTTAATTTTTATTTTAAAAATTTAGGCTACTTTTTGTAAAATTTGATTTTGCATTCTTCTGCCAATTTCAAGGCAATTTGCAGTATGAATACCAAAGAATATCCAAAGTATTTCTGTTGGTTTGGTTTTCGCTTTTATCTTTTTTAGATGATAATGTTCCTTTTCTTTACCAAAACCCCCCTCTAATCTAGAAGCTCTTTCTTTGGTAATCATTTTTTTGAGCTTTTTTTGCTCTTTATGATGCTTTGAAGGTCTTCCTTTAGGTTTGAAGTCTGTTTGTATATGGTTTGAAGTTGCAAAAACTCTGTTCTTATTCGTTGCATAAATAGCATCTGCACCAAGTATTTTAATTTTCCTATTGGTTAATCCTTGTGCCTTATAAACTGTATTTTTAAATTGTGTCCCTTCATTAAAGTTATCAAAACTTATTTTCTGTATAAAGTTAATTCCATCAATTTGAAGTTTGTTTACTTTTGCCCCAAATTCTACTTTTTTTATCTCTTTTCCTCTCACTATTGGACGTAAGTAATCTTTGCTTATGCTTACGATTCTATTCTTTGGTTTTTCTCCTTTCTCAAACAGTAAATACTGTTGTGAGAATATTTTTTTTACTGTATTTAGTGTTTTATAAAAACGATTTGGCATTGTAAAATAATGTTGTTTTTCAAGAGTTTTAATCTCCGCTAATAATTTGCGTAATAGTTTTAAAAAAGCTCTTGTTATGGAGGTTCTTTTCTTTGTTGTTTTTCTTCGCATTTTACTATAACCAACATATCTTTTTGACCATTTCAAGTATTTGGTTCTAGGAAGTTTTACACATAAAGATTTACAAATTATCTTCATTTGTTTATAGCACCAGTCAACAGATTCTTTCAATAGTTTTTGATCTGTTGGATAGCGAACTTCACTCTCATAACAAGTGGCATCTGTTGTTGCTTTTTCTTGTTCATCAATATATTTACTCCAATAATTAAATAGTATTTTTTCTGTTGAACTAATGTTTAAATCAGCAGCTAATTCGCAACGTATTTGACTCACTATTTTATAGTTTTCAAGGGTATCAAATCCTAAATAAATACCACAAAAAAACTGATAATTATAATTGGAATTCAACTGCTCAATCAAACGCTTATCAGAACAACAAGCATAATGTTTTAAAAACATTAAACCTAATTTTCCTTGAGGGCTAAAAATACAGTCTGGTCCTTTGATAGCTTCTGTAATTTTAAATGATTTGACTAAATTTTTCCAAGGAATTGCACTGTAAATTTTACCTAAATCAGACATTAAAAAACGTGCTTTGAATTTTTCTAATTCCTCTGTAGAGGATAAAAAAGAAAAAGAGTACTGGAAGTCAGAAATTCTTCGTATTTTCATATTTGTAAAAAAGAAAAACCCCGTTTTTTAGGCTTTTTGCCTATTTACGGGGTTTGGTTTATCTAAAATACAACTTATTTAACTGATAAACAAGTGTTTATTTAATTCTGAAAGTGCCTAGTTAAATCTCTTAAATATTTTGAAAGATTATTTAATAACTACTGACTCTTAAACTTAAAAACAGTCCCATCTTTTAAACCATATACCTCTTTACTTTCTTTACAAGTACCAAAGCCATCTTCGTCAAAATTTAAAGTATGCCCATATTCGCTAAC